>CAZCUQ010000007.1:0-34052 GCA_964501705.1 uncultured Ruminococcus sp.
ATTTTAACAGATTAAGTACAAAATTGCAATAGCTTTTGTGATGATTTTACAAATCTTACGTAAACCAACACACTCTCTTGTTGATTCTGACGAAAATTTTCAACATTTTTTCTTTAAATTATCATAGTATACGAAGTTTTTGCCGTAATTTAACAATTATGTAAATTTCGGAAAAGAAAATATACTGAAATTCACTTTCAGTTTTTATAAAGCTTAACGGCGCATACGGTCTTGTCGTCCTCTCTGTGACGGGGATCTTTATCTTTTTCTTCATTTCCGAAGGACAGTATCTTTTCCGCGCACATCTCCGCTGTTGAAGCATCGTTCATCATTGCCTCGGAAATAAACTTCCCGTCCGCCTTTACGCCGTCGGAGATCATAACGACCGAGTCCTTTGCCCAAAGAGAATATTTCAGAGGAATAGCCGACGTTTCTGTAAGAATACCGACGGGAAGAGCGCTGTTTTCCGATTTTTTTATTTCATTTCCATGCCGCAGATAGCTCGGAGCGGCTCCGTGCTTGTAGAAAACGCACTTTCCCGAAAATGTGTCTATCTCGCAGATATCTACGGTAGTGAACATCTCGTCTCCCGAAACTCCGCCGAGAAGAAGATTCGCGTAAGAAACTGCAGCCTCCGCGCCCATATCGGAGCGAATAAGTCTTTTTATAAGAGAAAACGCCATGCAGCTTTCCTCGACCGCTCTCTGACCGCTGCCCATTCCGTCGGCGACGATAACGTATAATTTTCCGAAGCCGTCGTAAAAATATCCTGCGGTATCTCCCGATTTTTCCTCGCCGCCGCTCTGTTGTTTTATGGAGACGTCGGCGATAAGTTCGGGTACACGGCACCATCTTATTCTTGTGATGTTTTTTCCTTCCTCGTTTTTTTCGGAAAGAGGGATATCGAGAGCCGTACCCGTAATTTCCGACAGCATATCCGTAAGCTTACCGAAAGGGATATCCTCCGCTCCCGAAATAAAAGCTTCGACATAAGCTCTTCCAAAGCTGTCGTAATAAACGGCGGATGATTTGACATTAAGTCCGAATTCGCGAAGTCCGTCCGCAGCTGTACATGAAACGGAGACGTCATATCTGAGATTATTGTTGATAAGAGACGCAAGCGAAAGTCTTTCGGCTTTCAGCTGCTCCAGCGAGGACGCGCATAATCCGAACGAAAGTCTTTCATCCGCTCTTCTTCTCTGTTCGGCGAAAAGTTCTTTTGCAAGGCTTTTAACGATATCGGGTTTTCTCACGCATTTTGAAAAGCGCGGCGGAAGCTCGCTTTCGGATATTTTGCCGTTTCGGAGAATTATCTCCGCAGCCTCGTCAAGAGGACTTTTTTTTGAGTCACGGGGAACCTTGGAAAACAGCTCATTGCAGTAATCCTCGTTTTTGCAGGATTTGCAGATCTTAGTCTTTACGTGACCCGCTATATCGTGTTCGCATTCCTTGCTCTCGTATATTTTTCTTGCTTTGGAGATATCCTCCCCGATACTTTCGAGAATTTCCGAGGAAAAATTAAGCTTTGCGGAGATATGTCCGCGTTCACCCCGTTCTCTTCTGTCGGTTCTGTCGATAAACGGAGCGTAAAATCTTTCGGGAAATATAAAATACAAAAGTGCGGCAAAAGCGCTGTCGGCAATATAATTCACGGTTCCCGAAGGAAGTCCGATGATGACGACAGACGCCATAGCCGCAAAAAGATACGTCATCGAAAGCCAAAGCTTTCCTCTGTGAGCGGCAAGTCCCGAAATAAGCGCCGCGGAAGCGGCAAATGCAGCCGAACGTGAAAAATCGCTGTTTGCAAGTATCATAGCGACAGTTCCCGCAGCACCTGCGGCAGCTCCTCCCGCACTTCCGTATTTCTTTGCGAAGATCATGGAAAAGATAAAAATCAGTATTCTTCCGGGATTAAATATGTAAACATCGATCCCGCAGACCGCCGAAGCGATAAGCGTCATGCAGAAATATACGGGGACTGTATCGGGAGAGCCGCCTCCGACGGAAGCAGCTCCCGACGCCCTTTCAAAAAAATACGCTCCGAAAACGCACACTGCCGTTCTGAAAACGACCGCCGCGGCCGCGGATACGGAAAATCCCGTATATAAAGCCGTAATTGTCCCAAATCCCAGATACGAAAGCGACGATAGCAGCACTCCGCCCTTTACCGAAAACCTGTGAGATGAAAACAGCTTGACAAGCAGCATGAAAAGACAGGTAAATATTTCGGGAAGCGCGGTTTTCAGATTGCCGAAAGCTATGCAGGATAAAATGCTTCCGAAAATCGCGGCGCTGCTTTCAAATACTCCGAGAGGAGCGCAAAACGCGACCGAAAGCGGAGAATGTATCCCCCCGAAGGATGAGCCGGTGAGAAAAAAAGCTCCTGCGGCGCTGAGAACGGCTCTTGTCGATTCCCTATGCATGAACTTTTCCGCTTCGGGAATTTCCCTTGCGGTATAAACGTTATCCTTGATACGTCTGTGCTTTTTGTTCTCGTCATCGGAAAAAATCTTTTCCTTTGATGGATTTTCCATGATCATTTGTTATCTTCCTTTCTCTTTGCTTCTTCACTTTCTCGAAAATAAAGAATAGAAATTATCAGTTATTTTTATTATATACTTATTCGCGTGAAAATTTTGTCTGAAAGAGTAGGAAAAATAAAAAAAATCCTTCCGAAAACGTTTCGGAAGGTAAAAAAAGATATAGGATTATGGGGGTTCTCGCGGTACAGGGGTAAAATACCGCGAATAAAAATGAATTGGGGGGTCTTTTATAAAAACTCTGTGAGGGGTAAAACACAGATTTTATAAAAGCTGATTTAAC
The DNA here is from genome assembly GCA_964501705.1 of uncultured Ruminococcus sp. Classification (GTDB taxonomy): domain Bacteria; phylum Bacillota; class Clostridia; order Oscillospirales; family Ruminococcaceae; genus RGIG4694. The sequence continues at coordinate 2,824 of CAZCUQ010000007.1, forward strand.
CTGAGAATACTTTTCTCATTGACTAAATAATACCCTGTTTATGTGTAAATTCCGTGATATTGAAACGAAATAAAAATGAAAGCTTATCGCAAAAATCCGTCTATTATTTTCTGTTCGGCTTCTTCTTCGGTAAGCCCTAAGGTGCAGAGCTTTATTATCTGTTCGCCCGCTATTTTTCCTATGGCTGCCTCGTGGATAAGCGCCGCGTCAACGGAATTTGCGGAAAGCGCGGGAGACGCATAGACCTTTCCGTTGTCGGAAAGAATCGCGTCACATTCGGAATGTCCCGTGCAGCGGCAGTTTCCCGCTATCTTTGACGTGAATTCCTGAACGGAATTTCCCTTTGCGACCGAACGGGATACGATATCCGCTCCCGAATCCTCGCCCTCAAGTATCACGTCAAACGCTGATTTTGCGGTTTCTTCCCGGTCGGTAAGGAGTCTTTCTCTTACCGTCAGCTTTGCGCCCGACTTTAACTTTGCTTTAGTCACCCTGTCCGTGCTGTCAACTCCGCCAAGCTGTATCGAATCCATAAGAAATGAGGAATTTTCATCGAGAAAAATATCCGTAACGGGATCGATCCTTCTCTTTCCCGGACCAATTCCCGTTCCGATATGCTTTTCACGATATTCAACCTTGGCGTTTTTCCCGATAAAAAACCGATGAATACCGTTGTGTCTCGAACCCTCCTCGTCATCGGAATGTACGCCGCAGCCCGCGACAATAATAACATCCGCATTATCCTCAATGAAGAAATCATTGTAAACAAGATCGTTTATCCCCGAATGTGAAACGCAGGCGGGAATATAGACCGTCTCGCCGTTTGTTTTCGAGCTTATCCTTATATTTATTCCGGGAGCGTCATCCTTTGCGGTTATCTGCACGTTTTCGGAGGAAGCTCTCCCCGCGCAGCCGCTGTCGACTCTTATATTGTATGCTCCCTTGAAAGCGTCCTTTGAACCTGTGACGATCTCAAGCATTTCCTTTGTAGCCTCGTCGATTATTTTATCCATTGGTTTTAGCTCCTTCCCGCAGTCTTAGCCGCACAGCAGCTGCTCGTGACATTTCCCGTTCCCTTTAAGAGTTCGGGAAGAATTATTTCTCCCTTATTGAATCTCATAAGCTCGCCGCCCTTTACAACTCCGATGTAATCGGCGATTTTCAGTATTCTTTCCTGATGGGAAATTATAAGAAGCGAACGGTTTTCCTTTTCCTTCAGTCTTTCAAAGGTACTGATAAGGCTTTCAAAGCTCCAGAGATCGATTCCCGCCTCCGGCTCGTCAAATACGGTAAGAACAGCGTTCTTTCTTGCCAGGACTGAAGCTATTTCTATTCTTTTATGCTCTCCGCCCGACAGGGAAGCGTCCGCCTCTCTGTCGATGTATTCTCTGGCGCACAGACCCACCTCCGCGAGATACGCGCACGCTTCATCGTGAGACAGATTCTTTTCCGCGGATATTTCAAGCAGATTCTTTACGGTAATGCCTTTAAATCTGACAGGCTGCTGAAAAGCGTAGGCTATTCCTTTTTTGGCTCTTTCGGTGACAGAGCAGCCTGTGATATCCTCTCCTCCGAGAAGAATTTGTCCCTTGTCCGGCATATAAAGTCCCGCGATGATTTTCGCGAGAGAAGTTTTTCCGCCGCCGTTCGGACCCGTAAGAACAGTAAGCTTTCCGTCGGGAATGGTAAGATCGACGCCCTTTACAATAGAATCGCCGTCGGGAGTTTTCCAGTGAATATTTTTAAGTTCCAGCATTTTTTCCTCCGTTTTTTCGGTTTAAAATAAGATTATTATTTACTGTCTGACAGTAAATATCCCGCCGCATGAAATATTGCGGCGGAAAAACTTACATTCTTTCGTTGATTTTTTTCTGCTCCGCGTCGATAAGTTCCATAAGCTCCTCGACAGTTTTATTGCTTTTCTTCTTTTTTCTCGGAGCTATCGGCTCATCGGGAACAACGGAGTTTACGGGGATAGAATTTGTTTGCGCAATGATCTTATCCGCCTGTGTAAATTCGCGGACAGCTTCCGGCTCCTTATCAAGGCTGAAGAAATCACGCGGCATCTCGGCTTCGGGAACAGTCTTCGGCTTGGAAAAGCGTCTTGCTTTTCCCTGTTCTTCCTGCGGCTCTGCGGGATAAGCGGAGGTTTTTATTCCCGCAATTTTTTCGGGAATAACGTTGCTGCCGTTATAGACAGTTTTCATGCTTTCGTCCTCGCCCTTCATAAGTTCGGAAACAGGGTCGTTTGCCGCGTATTCGTCCTCAGGTATTCCGACCGGTTCATTTGTGAACGCGTCTGCGGAGTAAAGCGTTTTTTCGCGTGTTTTTCCCTGCATAACATCAAGCTTTTCATCGGTAACAAGACCGCTTCCGTTATTTTTGTTAAGCTCGAAAACGGCGTTTCCGCTTCTGTCGACTTTAAACGAGCTTTCCGCCTTTTCCTCCTTTGCCGTATCGAATTTTGCCCGCACGGGCGGAAAATCCTCGACAGGTTCATTTCTTTCGGGCGGGAGATAATCATTGTATGATACAAGGGGCGTATCGAGACTTCGGCGTCTTTGGGAAGAAGCCTTTTCGGGCTGATAAAGGTTCACGGGTTCTTCCTCATTGAAGCTGTAATCGTAATCCTCATCATCGGAGTTTTTCTGTATAATGATTATCTTCACCACCTGGAAAATAACGATAAGGATGCTCGGTATAATGGCAAGCACGATTATTCCGGTTTCCGACGTGATGAACGTAAGGGCGTCTCCCATGAATTCATCGTAGTACATAGCCTTTGCAACGACGCTGCTGACGGGTATCTTATAGGTATCGTTTTCGAGAGAGGTGTTGTATTTGACTATGTAAAAATCTCCCGATTCCTCGGAGAGCATTTCCTTTACCTTGATTATGGTAAAGCTGTTGTCAATCTGACATAGAACAACGCTCCCCTCACCTATGCTGTCGATGGCGTCCGCTTTGGAGAAAACCACCGATTCGGCGGGAATATCCGGCTCCATGTTCACCGCATGGGTCTGATAGATATAGTACCCGAAAAATTTCGGAGCGCTTCCCGAATCCCGGAAAGAAAAATATATCACAAGCATTGCCGCGATGATTAGAATGAGTATGACGATTATCACACATTCGGCCACGGGATGTCCGCTTTTTCCTTTTGTTTTTGACACTTTACACTCTTCCTTTCTGCACAAGCAACAGAATACATATAGTTATTATATCATACGCGGACATACTTTTCAAGAGGTTATTTCTATTTAATAGTTTTTTTCCAAAGAAATTTATAATTATTTATCATTTGAGATAATAAAAATTCACAAATTATATGATAAATTCCCCCTTGACAAAAATGATTTACGGGATTATAATATACTTATGTTATAGTTGAAATGCGTTTGACGAGGAACGGAACAGACAGGTGTTTTTCTCAGAGAGCCGTTGTCAGGTGAAAAACGGTAAAAAACGGTTCTGTTCGGATCACCCTCACAGCAGCTTCGCCGAAATAATTTAAGCGTTGACGTTTTCCCGCGTTACAGGGTATCTGTTAGCAGACAGAGCAGAGTGCCGTTATTCTGTAACGGAATTAAGAGTGGTACAGTGGATGCTTCGGCTTTCACCTCTTTATTTTGAGGTGAAAGCCTGTTTCGTTTTAAAAGGAGAAATGTTTTATGTTGACTCTTGACAGTGTTTACAAGGCTTCCCACAAGCTAAAGGAAGTCATCAGACAGACAGATCTTATCTACGCGCCGAAAATCAGAACGGACTGCAAGGTTTATCTCAAAACTGAAAACCTTCAGGTTACGGGATCATTTAAGGTAAGAGGCGCGTACTATAAGATCTCAAAACTCTCCGACGAGGAAAAAGCCCGCGGAGTTGTCGCGTGCAGCGCGGGAAATCATGCTCAGGGAGTTGCTCTTGCCGCCCGGAAGAACGGGATTAAAGCTGTTATCTGCCTTCCCGATGCGGCTCCAATCTCAAAGGTAGAAGCTACGCGCTCCTACGGCGCGGAGATCTGTCTCGTGGACGGAGTTTACGACGACGCTCACAACAAGGCTGAGGAGCTTAAAGAGCAGATGGGCTATACATTTATTCACCCGTTCGATGACGATGACGTTATCGCGGGACAGGGAACGATCGCGCTCGAGCTTCTTGATCAGCTTGACAACATCGACGCGGTAGTCGTTCCCATAGGCGGAGGCGGACTTATATCGGGCGTTGCGTTCACTCTTAAAAATCTCAGACCCGAAATAAAGGTTTACGGCGTACAGGCCGCAGGCGCTCCGTCAATGCTGAATTCAGTAAACGACGGAAAAATAGAGTGTCTCGACAGAGTCTCCACCATAGCCGACGGAATTCAGGTAAAGGAACCGGGAGTAAATACCTTTGAATACGTTAAAAAATACGTGGACGGAATAGTCACCGTTACGGACGATGAAATATCATCGGCGATCCTTGAGCTTATCGAAACTCAGAAGCTTATCTCGGAGGGAGCGGGAGCTACTCCCGTTGCTGCGGTCATGTTCGGCAAGATACCGGATATCAGGGGAAAGAACGTGGTATGCCTTGTTTCGGGAGGAAATATCGATGTAACGATCCTCTCAAGAGTAATAAAAAGAGGTCTTCTCACTTCGGGCAGAACGGCAAATCTCTGCATTGAGCTTATTGACAAGCCGGGACAGCTTAAAGGCGTTGCGGAGATAATCTCATCAAAGGGCGGAAACGTCATCTCCATTCACCACGAAAGAGCAAGCGAAGGCTCGGACGTAAACGGATGCTATCTCAGAATAGTTCTCGAAACGAGAAACTTTGAACATATCAACGAAATTGAATCCGCTCTTAAAGAAGCGGGCTTCAAATTAGTATAATTAATTTTTACGGGAGGAATTTACCATGTCGGAAAAAATCTACACAAAAAACGCGCCCGACGCGATAGGTCCTTATTCTCAGGCGATAAAAGCCGGGGATCTTATCTTCACATCGGGGCAGATCGCCATTAATCCCGCCACGGGAAATGTTGAGGCGGAGGGAATCGAAGCTCAGACAAAGCAGGTGTGCGAAAATCTGAAAGCCGTTCTCGCCGAAGCGGGCAGCTCGCTCGATAAGGCGGTAAAGACCGTTTGTTTCCTTGACGATATAAACAATTTTGCGGCGTTCAATCAGGTTTACGGAGAGTATTTCACATCGAAGCCGGCACGTTCCTGCGTTGAGGCTGCAAAGCTCCCGAAAGGCGTAAAGGTTGAAGTCGAGGTTATAGCGGAAGCGTAAAAGGATAAAAAAACCGAGAGATTTTCCCTCGGTTTTTTTTTATCCCGTATTTTCGGATTCGGGTTCTTTTTCCGTTGCCGATTCATTGTCCCTTGCCGCGGAAATGATCATTTCAATATATGAAAGCGTTTCACTTTCGGATTCTTCTTCCGTTTCATCGGGCGGGGAGGTTTCCGGTATTTCCTCGGACGGAGGTATCTCCGGCGCTTTTGTTTCTTCCGTGAGCTCATCTTCGGGATAACCGGCGGTTGTTTCCGTTTCGGAATATTCGGTTGTGTTTTCGGCGGTTGTTTCCGTTTCGGAATATCCGGTTGTGTTTTCCGTCTCGGAAACGTTGGAAGAAGCATCCTCGGGAATCTCCGTTTCTTCGGTATAATCGGAATAAACGGGGGCGTCATAATCCGTATCGTTTTCGGTATAATACGTTTCCGACACAGTTGTTTCTGTCGGTTCGATTTCGGTTTCTGAGTGATAATCTCCGTCGGCAAGACTGTCTATATGATAATTTTCATCGATATAGGCGCTGATTATCTGCTTTATCATCAGCTTTGAGTATTCGCCGTTTTCAACTACTCCCGCAAAAGCTATTTCGGGGTCGTCCGCAGGATAAAATCCTATAAATACCGAGTTTGTTTTGTCCTTTGACGTTGTCTGCGGAGTACCCGTCTTTATCGCGGCGGCTTCGGGAAGCTCGGACAGAAGATAATCTCCCGTATAGTAATCGCTTTCAAGAGGATAAGAATACTGTGAGAACGCTGCCGCTTCTTTCATTCCCTCCTTGACAAGCTCGAAGGTGTATCCCGTTTTATCCTGAATTATTGTCTGAATAACAGGCTCAGTCTTTGAAACAAGAGTTTCCATATCATAGGTGTAAACGCTGTCAACCATATAAGTTCTGTATCTTGTTCCGTCATTTGCGATAGTCATTGCGAGAGCCGCAAGCTGAAGCGGAGTCACAGCGGTTTCGGACTGACCTATCGCCGCCTGAACGACATCTCCCGCCTGCCAGTCTATTCCAAGTTCTTCATAGGTTTCGGGGCAGGCGATACGTCCGATATTTATATCTCTGCCTGTTTCAAGACCCGCTTCACCCGCTAGACCGAAGTCCTCGGCGTATTTACGGATAAGATCGATACCCGTTCTTCTTCCCGTTTCGTAAAAGAAGATATTGCAGGATTCTCTGAGTGCCGAAACCACGTTGATGGAGCCGTGATATCCCGTACATTCGGGTCTGAAATCATCCCAGTATGTGTAAATCTTATCACAGGTAATATAAGTTTTGTCGTTTATTATTCCCTCATTAAGCGCGGCAACCGCCGTTACGGTTTTGAATGTGGAGCCGGGACGGTAAAGTCCTTTCAAGGCTCGGTTGGTAAGAGGAGAATTCGGACGCGAAACGACCTCGGAATAATTGTTTATATAATCGTTAAGGTTATATGTCGGAGCTGTTGCGGCCGCAAGAAGAGCGCCCGTTTTGGCATTTAATACAACGACAGCTCCCGCGTCGGCATTTTCGCCCTTTCTTTGGGAGCTTGTCTGATTTTGCAGCCATACTATGTGATTTTCAAGTATCGTCTGGATATTTTTTTGAAAATTGCTGTCAAATGTCAGCATTATGCTGTTTCCCGCGGTTGCCTCTTCCGTTATCGAATCTGAGATCACCGAACCGTTCAGCATTTCATAAGTTTTTGTGCCGTTTTTTCCGCGGAGAGTGCTTTCCATTGCAAGCTCTATTCCGCTTTTTCCGACGGTATCGTCGAGAGCGTACCCCTTTTCCTTTAAAACGGCGTATTCGTCCGCGTCGATAGCTCCGACAGTTCCTATCAGATGAGGAGTAACGTCTCCGTCACCGTAGGAACGAACCGCCGCCTCGACTATCTCTATCCCGTCAAGCGAGGCGGACGCCTCCTTGATTTTTATTACGGTATCCATGGAGATATCCTCCGCGAACGTATATGTGTTTGAAACGGAAAAATTCCGCTTGTCCATGGTATAGCGCACACCCGCTATGATCCTTTTTTCCTCATAAGAGTAATCGTCGGATATTCCGTAATTATCGCATAAAGCTTCCATTATCTGATCGTTTGAGGCGTAACTCTGAACTCCCGCGCGTTTTCGCATTTCGGATATTTCCTCTTCCTCACCCGTCAGTTTGTACGGATAGGTACGCGACATAGGCAGAATATCCGTAAATTCCTTTCCGCCTTCAGTTACCATTTCGGCTGTTTTCAGTATTATACGGTTTTTTTCCTTATTATCATCGGGGAAAAACGCCTTGTCCACGCACACGTTGAAGCAGGATTTGTTTGATACGAGAAGATTTCCGTTTATATCGGTTATCTCACCTCTTGAGGCTTCTATCGTCTGAGTCTCGACCGAGATGGTCCTTGATTTTATCAGATAGCTGTCGCCCTCGACGATCTGTATCTGCATAAGTCTGTAAAGACAGGCGCAAGCCGCCGCTACTGTGAGGATAACAAAAAAATATGCACGAAGCTTTTCAAAAATACCTTTCATGCAATTGATCCTTTCAAATTATAAAAACTCCTTTAGATCCGAAAGAGAATGTATCTTATTTATTTTATCGTCGGCGGCAAAGAATTTATCGTAGAGAACCGCCATTAATCCCGCGTTCAAAGCTCCGAAGTAGTCGTTTTCGATATGATCTCCGACATAAAGACAGTTTTCCGCAGGTACTTTTATTTTTCCGCAGATCATCAGAAAGATTCTTTTATCCGGTTTTTCGGTTCCCGCTTCTTCCGAAACGAGTATTTCGGAGAAATATTTCCGAAGCCCCGCACTGTCAAGCTTAAGGTTCTGGGTTTTTGCAAGTCCGTTTGTCAGAAGCGCCGTGATATATCCCCTCCCGCCGAGATATTCAAGGATATCCTCCGCATATGGTTCGGGAACGGTATATTTCATTGCGTTTTTATTCCACATACCGCTCATTTCATCGGGAGAACCATACAGCGGAAATTCTCCGTAAATCGTGTCATATGTCGCGGATTTGCTGCTGTAGCCGTTATTGTCAAGAAAAATAAGCCGTTTTATAAATTGTTCGGCAAGGCTTTTATCTTTGAGGAATTTTTCCGCGCACAGCATCGCGTGATGATGATATGCTCGCTTTCTGTCGGCGAGAGTATTATCGAGATCGAAAATCACAGCTTTTATATTTTCCATTCAGACTCCTCCGCAGGTCTTTCCGCAGATAATTATCGAAGCAATAACGCAGAGTATCTGCGCGGCGTTCACAGAAAGAGTAAATCCGAGAGTGATCTTGCATACGATAAGATCGATAACTGCGGGAGAAGCGGGAAGCCCCACTGTTATAGTATAAGCCGCCCAGCTTAAAAACGATACTCCCGCGCACAGCTTCCCGATGACGGTTCCGAGAACTATCCCCGCAAGAATAAAGAATATGAACGTCACTGTCTTTTTCATTTTTTTACACACCTATGTTTTATCTATTTCGCGTCCCGCTCTGAGAGTATATTGTCGTTTTCCGTGGTCACGGAGCCTCCGTATTTTACGAGGATCTGCTCGACCTGAGGTCTTATTCTCACAAAGCAGTCAACGACCTTCGGATCGAAAGACTTTCCCGCCTCTTCCACGATTATGGAATAAGCCTTTTCGGATGAATAAGCTTTCTTATACGATCTTGAAGACGTGAGCGCGTCAAAGAAATCGGCGACTGCCATAATTCTCGCGCTGACAGGGATCTCCTCGCCCTTCTGCCCGTAGGGATATCCCGATCCGTCCCATTTTTCATGGTGACCCAGAGCGACCTCTTTAGCGACATAATAGAAACTGTCGCCTTCTATTTCTTTCAGAGTTTCTTCTATTATCTTGCCGCCCGCGACAGTATGATTTTTCATTATCTCGTATTCTTCCGCCGAGAGCTTTCCCGGCTTTCGCAGGATACTGTCGGGAACATTTATCTTTCCGATATCGTGAAGAGGAGCCGCAAGCTTCAGATAGTCAAGATATGTAGTTGTGATCGTCCTCGGATAAAGTCCTCTTTCGTGCATTTCGGCGGCAAGTATCTCGACATATTCGCTTGTTCTTCTTACGTGTTCGCCCGTCACGCTGTCTCTGTTTTCAACGAGCGTTGCGAAGCTGTATATCATCTGCTGCTGCATCATGCGGATTCTTGCTGTTTTTTCGTCAACGTCGCGTTTGAGGTTTCTCTGGTAATTTTCGTTGGATTCCTGTATGCGCTTATCCTTTGTCACGTCTCTGAGCCAGATAACATAACCGTCAACATGGTTTTTTCTTTTTGAATTGTTTATAGGTCTTATCGACGGCTCGTAGACGCTCGAACCTACGCATATGTCGTTCTCGGCTTTTTCGTAGAATATCTTGTTGATATCCGGAGAAGCGTCGTCTATTCTCGTATCGTTCTTGGCGTATTTCAGTTCGGGGAAAAGACTTGTGGCTATTCCGTTGTAGCCTTTCAGGCGGTGATTTCTGTCAACTACGATAATTCCGTCCTCAAGGGAATCGAAAACGTATTGTCTTGCGGTATCCTCAACGTCATATATTTTCGTTGCGTAAATCAGAATGAAAATGATGATCTCCGAAACAAGAAAGCTTGCGGGAGTAAAATCAAAGGTGGTAAATCCTCCCGAATGAAGGACCGTAGCCGCCGTCGGAACAAGCGCCGCAAAGGTGAAGCCTCCTACCGCGACCGCGCCCTCATGCTGTTTGATAACGCTGTATATTGCTGTTATCAGCAGAACCGCGCTGTAAAACACGCTCATGGCAAGATACAACTGATGGAACGGTCCGCTTACCGTATAGAGCATATTGACGCCCTTGTATTTGTAAAGCTCCGCAAATTTATAGAACAACTGATTTCTGTCCATCGTAAGTGCCGTGACGTTTTCGAGGATATTTACCCCGCACAGAAGCGGATAGAGCACCACTGGCGGTTTAACATGACAGTATGAAAACATCATCATCAGCTGAAACAAAAACACATGGCAGGCACCCGTATAGAATATCTTCTGGGAGATCATCATTTCGCCTATATTGTCCGCCGATAATCCGAATACGCATCCGAGCATGGCGAGAGCGGTAAAGAAAGTCATTCCGCTCATTATTTTCTGCTGTTCCGAGGGCTTCTGCTTCATTATGACCGTCAGAAAAGTCCCCGAGAATCCAAGTCCGAGAATATATATTGTATTTATGACAATGCCGAATAATTTTTCGTCCACGTACTCGCCCCCTTAATTAAATGTCAGATTACGCCTCTGAAATAAAGTCCTCTTGTAAATCCGCTGTCCATCGGCGCACATTTTTTAAATCTGTCGATAATTTCGGATATTTCGGAACCGCTTTCTCCGCAAAGAAGGAAATCGTAGCAGAAAGCGCTGTGAAAATCCGATAATTTATCAGCCATATAAAGAATATCGGAGTTTAATATTTCTGAGTATTCTCTGTTTTTATTATCGCACGCAACGGGAAAAAAGCGTCCCGTACGGTCAGTTATCCCGCCCGTGCAGCTTTTGCACCCGACGGACGCTCTGACGGGACAGTTCACGGTCAGCATAAGCGGAAGATATCCGTAAACAAGCATCGATACCGGAATAATATCGCAAAGCGCGGATATATCGTGAAGTTTTGCTTCAAACGACGCGGTTATTTCGGAAAGTCCCATTTCGGAATATGCCTTGACCGAATAAGAATTCGTGCAGTTCAGACGGTATCCTCCCGTCATTTCATAATTCAGCTCCCTGCCAATGCCGATATGAGAAATATTCTGGCAGTAAAGCTTTGTAAAGCCTGCTTTTCTGAGCTTTGAAAGCTTTTCAAACACTTTTTTCTCGTCAAATGTAAACACGGGAGGCGAAACAAATATCCTGTTCTTATCGAGGTAATTCTTTATATCAAAACACAAATCTGCGGGAACGACAGCGTAATCGGCGCACCTGAGCGACTCTCCGAGCTGACTTGTATTTCTGACGTGAATACGCGTTTTATAGCTTTCGTACTTTTTACGGCTTCCGCCGAGATCCGCACCGAAATCTTTATTCACGGTATAAACGGGAGTATTTCTTTCGGTGATTTTTTGCCCAAGCAAGCTGACACATTCGCGCCGCAAAGAATTTATTTCTGACGCGCTTATAAAAAGTCCCTCATCGATACCGGAAGATAATTTTCCGAAAGAAAAGACCGTATTTCCGAGCTTTTTAAGCTGTCCCTCTATATAATCCCCCGATGTGCCGCGGTTTTTGGCTTTTTCGGGGATTTTCCCCTCTGCGCGAACGGTGAAGCCCTCTGCCGATGCCTCAAGAGATACTTTTTCCGTTTTCCCGGCTTTAAAGTTAAAATTCGTCCGATAGACAGCCCTTTCCGATTTAAAGCTGTCACGCAGTTTCGGAAGAACGTCTTTCGCCGCCGTAACATCGTCCTTTTTGCGGAAACCGAACATTCCGGCGTTTATTCTGCCGAAAAGATATCCGTCGGTAAAGCCGTCACGGGAGAAAACCGCTTTCAGAGTTTTCATATCGGGTTTTTCTCCCGAAAGAGCCGCTTTGCAGGCGCAGACCGCCGCGCTTACATATTCCGCGCGTTTCATTCTGCCCTCTATCTTAAAGGACGACACGCCCGCCGAAGCAAGTTCTCCGAGATGCTCCGCATAAGACATATCCTTTAAGGAGAGCGCGTATTCCTCATCTCCCGTATTTTTTACAGTAAAAGGGAGACGGCAGCACTGGGCGCATCTTCCCCGGTTGGCGCTGCGGGAGCCTATCATCGCGCTCATGTAGCACTGTCCCGAGAGACATATACATAAAGCGCCGTGAACGAAAACCTCTGTCTCTATTCCGAGAGAGGAAAACTCCTTTATTTTTTCCAGAGGAAGCTCTCTTGCGAGAACCACCCTTGAAAAGCCTCTTTTTTGAGCTTCAAGCGCTCCTCTGACGGAATAGATCGTCATCTGCGTGGAAGCATGGAGCGGCATATCGGGAACCGCGCTTTTTATGATATCCGCCGCGCCCATATCCCCGACAATAAGAGCGTCGATGCCTGTTTCGGCGGAAAAAACCGCATCTTTGACCATTTCATGTATTTCGTTGTCGAAAACTGCGGTATTTAATGCTCTGTAAACCTTTACTCCGTGAAGATGACAGTATTTTACGGCTTCTGTCATTTCTTCATCGGTGAAGTTGCGGGCGTTTGCTCTGGCGGAGAACCTTTCGCCGCCGAGATAAACCGCGTCCGCGCCGCAGAGAACCGCTGCGGCAGCGCTTTCCGCAGAACCCGCCGGAGCGAGTATTTCGGGCTGATTCAAATTCGTCATTATCTATTCTTTGTTTTTATTCTGACGGCGTCTTTCGGCGCGGTTGAGCCTCGGCGGAAGAGCTTCTCTTTCCTTAGGCGGATTCACCGGGATGGTAACAGCGGGAGTAACCGTATTTTCGAGAACAAGCTGTTCGACATCGTCATAAGGAGACGATTCGTCCTTATCCTCGGAAAGAGCGCTGTTTTCCATCTGTTCAAGCTTACGTCTGAGGCTGTCGGCTTCTCTTGCTATATTGTCTCTGCTGTCGCGGAGTTTTCCGTTTTCATCGACGTAATCCTTCAGCGAGGCGCGGAGATTATCCATGGAATCTTCGGTCTTCTTTCTTTCCTCATATGCTTCGAGGGCGCAGAATACCGCAGCGGATTCCTTGCTCATTCCGGGGTTGTTTTTTTGGGTTTCCCTGATATTCCTGTCAAGCTTTGAAGAAATATCCATGACGAAATCGGTATCGTTATCGGTAATGATACTGTAATTTATTCCGCAGATATTAACTTTTACCTTATTCATCCTTTTTCGTTCCTTTCGGTTATTCCTGCGATGATGAAATCTCAATCTATACCATTATACCATATTTATTTTTTGATTTCAACCATTATTTATAATTTTTTCAAAATTATTTTTAAGAGGATGATTTTTTTGTTCATATGGTTATGATATACGCTGATTTTTTCATTCGCCCGGAAAAGACACGGAAATCGGTTTTCAAATTACCTGTCATTTGATGTTCGTCTATATCCCTGCTTAAAGTAAGTTATCATTTGCTGCAACTCCGTTATTCAGTCTCAGACTGAAAAATACCGTCCGTTTCAAAATATCATTTGCTGTCTTTAAGCACAAAATCGATCTTCCCCGCGCAAACATCCGCTTTTGCGCAAATGACCGCAACAGAGTTTCCGATCTTGTAAACAGCCTCGCCGCCGCGCGACAGGGTGAAATGCCCGTCAAAATCGTAAGAACCTTCGGGGAGAGTTTCTATTCTTACAAAGCCCTCGATGCTGTTCTCAAGCTCGACATAAAAGCCGTATTCCGTGACGGAAGAGATTATTCCCGTGAATTCTTCTCCTATATGCCCTGACATATATTCTGCGGTGTAGCAGTCCTCGCAGTCTCTTTCAAGGCGCATTGCTGTTATTTCGCATTCGCTCGAACGAGACGACGCTTCCTTTGCGAAAGCGGAATATTTCTTGATTATCGTTTTTTCGGGAAGCTTGTTGTAGCAAAGATCGGTAAGGATCCTGTGGATGGCAAGATCGGGATAACGTCTTATCGGAGACGTAAAATGCGAATAATCATCCAGAACAAGTCCGAAATGTCCCAAAGGCTCATCAGAATATTTTGCCTTCGCCATAGAGCGCAGAACCATATTGTTGATAAGAAGCTCATATGGTGTGCCCTTGCTCTTTCGGAGAATCTCCGCAAGATGTACGGGCTTTGCGTTTGTGAATTTCGGCACGGGGATATTAAGTCTTGCGAGGACCTCTTTAAGCTCCGATATCTTTTCCGGAGAAGGATTTTCATGCACTCTGTAAACAAAGGGAACTTCTCTTTCTCTCGCAAGCCTTGCGGCGCAGGTATTTGCCATAAGCATGAATTCCTCGATGATAAGCTCGGATTTTCCGCGTTTCTTCGGGAGAACGTCAACGCATACGCCGTCATCGTCAAGGATAAGCTTACATTCGGGAGTTTCTATCTGAGGAGCGCCTCTTTTGATTTTTTTCGCGGTGAGAATTTCCGCAAGCTCCTCCATGGCGAAGATCATTTCGGTCAAGCCCTCATATTTTTTTGCAATCTCTTCGGGGACGCTGCCGCCTGAGCTTTCCGCGTCCAGAATCCGGTTTATCTCGGAATAAACTCCCTTTACGCGCGAACGGATAACGCTCTTGCTGAATTTATATTTTTTTATATTTCCCTCTTCGTCAAGATTCATTATGCAGGAAAAAGCGAGTCTGTCCTCATTCGGATTAAGTGAGCATATCCCGTTTGACAATTCTTTCGGCAGCATGGGAATTACCTTATCCGCATAATATATCGAAGTGCCTCTGAAAAAAGCGTCCTCGTCCAGGTGCGAGCCTTTTTTCACGTAATGCGAAACGTCGGCGATATGAACGCCGAGAGTATATCCCTCATAGGTTTTTTTCACGGAAACGGCATCGTCTATATCTTTTGTATCCGCTCCGTCTATAGTAAATATGATCTCGTCCCGCAGATCGAGTCTGCGGGAAATTTCTTCGCGCGATATTTTCATTCTGCCGATAATTTCAGCCTCGGACAGAACATCGGGCGGGAAAACGGTTTCGATGCCGTTAATATGAAGATAAGCTTCCGCGCTGCTCGAAGCCTTGTCAGCGCTTCCGAATATTCCCGTAATACGGCATCTGTGTTCGCTGTGGCGTTCTCCCCTGTGAGAGATTTCGGCAAGGACCTTATCGCCCGCCTTTGCCTTTACTTTCATTTTGGATATTTCGATAAGCTCCTTTGAAAAGGAATCGGGACGGACATAAAGTCTGCCCTCAGATTTTTCTATCTTTCCGGTAAACTCGGATAAATTTTCCTCCAGGATCCTGACAACTTCTCCTTCGGGAGATTCTCCTCTTCTTTCTCTGTTTGAAAGATCCTTTGCGAGTACCTTGTCTCCGGGCATAGCGCCCTTTAAATATTTTCCCGGAACAAAGACCTCGGTGCCGTCGTCCTTTTTAATAAATCCGAAAGTACGCGCAATTCTCACAACCTCAGCCGTATATATCCCGTAAGACGCACAGAGAACAAATCCCGCCTTTCTTTCAAAGATAATTCCGTCTTTTTTAAGTTCGGTCAAAGCCTCCTTGAATTTATCGGGAAGCGGATGGCGTCCCTTGCATTTATTGTAGAGATCCTTAAATGGAACGCATTTTCTGTCGTTCTGTTTTAAAATTTCTTTTATTCTTGTTTTGTAGATTTCGGTATATTCTGTCATAATAAAATTCCTCCCGCGTAAAAATACAGTGCTTTGCTTTATTATACCTCATTTTTCCGATAAAGTCAATAAAAAAACGGTCTGTATTCCAGCCGATATTGTTTAGTACTGTGCGGGAAGCCGGCGTTAATATATCACATTTTTGAAAAAATTAAAGAATTTTATCCGAAAGATATTGAAAATTTCCCGAACTTAGTGTATAATAATTTTGTAGACTTTTTATAGAGATCCGGGAGAAATGACTTGAGTAAAATCTTTGAAAGAATTTTTGGATTTATATGCAGGCTCGATAAATGGCTGATCTTTCTTTCGTCGCTTCTCGGAGCAACGGGTGTTGTGCTCCTGTATTCGATAGTGCGTAACGGCGCGTCGACGATAGAAGTTACTCCGAGACTGTATAAAATGCAGCTTGTCGCGCTTATTGCGGGCGTTGCTGCGGCGATAGCGATATCGGCGATAGATTATCATAAAATAGTAAAGCTGTGGGTGATATTTGTCCCCGCAAGCGTTATTCTTGTGGCTCTGACCTTTACGGATATGGGAGTTCTCGTCGAATCCACGGGGGACAGGGCATGGCTTCGGATAGGAAGCATTACCGTTCAGCCGTCGGAATTTCTTAAAATAGCGTTTATCTGTACTTTTTCGCTTCATCTGTCAAAGGTCGGTGACAATATAAACAAATTCGGAAATGTCGTTCTGCTGCTTTTGCACGCGGCTGTGCCGATACTTATGATAATAGTTCAGGGCGATGACGGAACAGCTCTTGTTTTTGCGTGCATTTGCGCGTGTATGCTGTTTTATGCGGGGATATCGTGGAAGTATATTCTTGCGGCGCTCATAGCCGCGCCGATAGCGGGATATTTCGTCTGGACTGAGTTTATGAAGCCATATCAGAAGATGCGTTTTCTCGTGCTTTTCGACGAGGATCTCGATCCCCTGGGCTACGGATATCATCAGAGATGCGGGAAAATAGCTCTGGGTTCGGGAAAAATATTTGGGAAAGGACTTATCTCCGATGATTTTACGGCCATACCCGAAGCACAGAACGACTTTATTTTCGCATATCTCGGTCAGGCATTCGGGTTTATCGGCTGTGCTGCGGTGACTGTCGCCTTAACGCTTGTTATCCTGAAAATATTCCGCAGTTCGAGAACGGCAAAGGACGATCTGGGAAAGAATATCTGCGTGGGAATGTTTTCGCTTCTGCTTACGCACTGCATTTTGAATATAGGAATGGTTCTCGGTGTAATGCCCGTTATAGGGGTGCCTCTTCCGATGCTGAGTCAGGGAGGCTCCGCGCTGTTGGCGTTCTATATCGGGATAGGGCTTGTAATGAGTACACATTCACATTCGGAAAAGAATTACCGCGTTTTTTATGACGCGGAATAATATGGGGGATATATATGGTAAACATCGAAAAAATCAAGGATACGCTTATTATGCTCTACGGGGAGGAGGCTCTTCCCTATGAAACGGAGCGCTTTCGGAAGGCGGCGGACAAATTTACGGAATATTTCGGATATTCCGAAAACATGAGAATATTTACCGCTCCCGGAAGAACGGAAGTCGGAGGAAATCACACGGATCACAACAGAGGGTGCGTTCTTGCGGCTTCGATAGGACTTGACGCGCTTGCTGTCGTCTCGCCGTCCGGCGATAATATCGCGGAAATAATATCGGAAGGTTTTGAGATATCACCCGTTGACATTTCCGATCTGTCGGTGAAAAGGGAAGAAGAGGGAAAAACGGAGGGTCTTATCAGAGGAATTGCCGCAGGACTTAAAAACGAGGGCTGTTCTCTTCGCGGATTCAAGGCATATATAACATCTGATGTTATTTCGGGGAGCGGACTTTCTTCATCGGCGGCTTTCGAGGTTCTTATAGGAAATATTTTCGCGGGGATATGCGGCTTTGAAGTTTCTGACGTTAAGATAGCTCAGATATCTCAGTTTGCGGAGAATAAGTATTTCGGCAAGCCGTGCGGACTTATGGATCAGATGGCGTCTTCCGTCGGAGGATTCATCACCGTTGATTTCAAGGACGCCGAAAACCCGAAAACAGAAAAGTTCGGCGTTGATTTTACAAAGTACGGCGTATCGCTTTACATAGTTGATACAAAGGGAAGCCATGCGGATCTGACGGATGATTACGCTTCGGTTCCCGCAGAGATGAAATCCGTAGCAAGGGTATTCGGCAAAGGCGAGCTTCGCGATATCACAAAGGAGCAGCTCTGGGAGAAAGCTGCCGAGGTGCGTGAAAAATGCGGAGACAGGGCGCTTTCGAGAGCTTTTCATTTCTTTGATGAAAGCAGGCGTGCGGAGGATGAATTCAATGCTCTTAAAAGTGATAACATCAAGGGGTTCTTCCGTCTTGTGAACGAAAGCGGGGACAGCTCGTATAAGTTTTTGCAGAACATTTTCAGTACAAAAAATCCCCGTGAACAGGCACTTGTTCTCGGACTTTACGCCGCAAAGGAGGTTCTGGGAGGCGAAGGAGCTTCAAGAGTTCACGGAGGCGGATTCGCGGGAACAATACAGTGCTTCGTTCCGAACGGCAAGGCAGGGGAGTTTACCGAGAAAATGGAAAAGCTTTTCGGAAAGGGGTGCTGCTATAAGCTGTACATCCGTCCTGTCGGGGGATATGAAATAAAGCTGATATAACAAAAAAAGCTCCCGAAAACGGGAGCTTTTTTCAGCGCGCTGTGGGGGACTCGAACCCTCGGCCTACTGATTCGTAGTCAGTCACTCTATCCAACTGAGCTAACAGCGCATATCAATCAATATTATAATTATACATGATTTTCACGCTTATGTCAAGCGATTCGGAAGATTTTACAAAATATTCATATTTATATAAATAAAAAAAGATTCCCCCGCGTTTATAAAACGCGGGGGAATCTAAATAATGCCGTAAAGTAAATTATGCAGGGAAAGTAGTTACATTTTCGGCTGAAATCACTCCGCCGTCACCCTTTTTGCTGTTGATAAGCGACATGACTCTTTCGGGTAGCGTTATATTTGAAATGTTTATCACCAGTCCGTCTGAAGGATAACCTGTACCTATCATGTTGTCGATATTATCGGCGGACACGTTCGCGTTTAAAAATGTCACGACGCACCCGTCGCAGAGCTTTGCGATTATCTCGGACATTCCGAGACTTGTCATCTGAACATTTGTAAAAGAAAATACAGCGCCGTCAATGGGAGAACCTATGATGATTTTTTCAAACGGTTCACTATTTGGATTTATCCGGATATTTGAAAAATTGACTACGCTCCCGTCGTCCAGACCGTTAAGAAGCTCCGCAAATTCCGATTCGGTAAACTCTCTGTTTGATATATTATTGCTGCCGGCAAAAGAGTTTACGTCCGAAAACGCGTTTCCGAGATTTTCGTGTACAGCCCGATTTGTTATGCCTTTAACGAAGTTTCCGAGATTTTCTCCCCATGAATACTGAAAGCTGTCGGAGCAGTTGTTTGTTTCTCTGTTTTTCAGCTCCGCGAGAGTGAGATTTTGAAGAGCGTTGTAAGCGCTGTTATCGAAAGCCTTCATAAATCTTGCGACAGAGTGCTGAGAAACAAAGGTAATGCGCCAGTTTTCGTTTTCTCCCGTATTAAACGGCAGCTCGAAAACCCTTAAAACGCCGTTTCTTTCTTCCTTGCTGATTGTCGGCGCGAATTTGTCATCCTCAAGAGGAAAGGTCATTCTTTCCTCCCATGCATCCCTGAGATCGGCGAAAGCGTCGGTCGGGTAGAGATATACCCTGCAAACGCTGTCCCATGTCGAGCAGTATCCGCCCGAAACTGCAAAGCGAAAGATACAGTCGGTATTTTTCGGAAGAGTCTTTTCACAGAATATCTGCGTCCAGCTCCATTTCCAGTCGCCTATTTCCCAGACCTCCGTATGTCCAAGATCTGTAGTGATGATCATTCTGTTGCCGACGTTTTCATTACAGGTCGGATCGAACTTATATTCCCTTGCGTTAAATTCAATTACTTTACTCATTTTATTTTCCTCCGTATTGGTATTCACGGTCGGAGATTGAGTAAACAAAAGACGTATCGTACAGTCGTCACAAAAACTTGCCCGACCGCTTTTAACAAGCCCCTTTGCCCTTTTCGGGAAAGTGGTTCCGATTTGTTTTCCGTATGCGTCTGTTACAATAATGTTTTTTTCTATGGGTATCTTCCCCCTTGCGCAGACTGTAAAAATATGTAATCTAATCTCTGTTTTTTGCTATGGGTGTCGTCCCCGATTACATTTACATTTTACCACTTTGTTCTTGATTTGTCAAGTCAAATTTCCGATATCGTTGACTATACATTATTTTCCATTGACAAAATGTCAAAAATGTTGTATAATTAAGCAAATTATGAACGATTAGGCAATATTCTCCTAACGGAATTAACGAAAGGCGAATGATGATATGTCTGAACCACAAAAACCCAAAAGCAAATCAGGCAGTTCAAAGAAAAATGAAAATGTTCACATCGGACATAGAGAAAGAATGAGAAAAAGATTCCTGGAAACAAATCTTGAGGGCTTTTCAGATCATCAGATCGTGGAGTTTTTGCTGTTTTACGCAATTCCCCGTATGGATACAAACGTTATTGCACATAAGCTTATAGATCGTTTCGGTTCTATAGATAAGCTTATCGACGCGTCTCCCGAAGAACTGAGGCTCGCGGGATTATCGGAAAACGCGGTGGTTCTTTTTAAACTTATCCCGCAGATCGCAAATGTTTACTATCTGGCACAGAGAATGGAAAAGGAATCGTATAGCAGCACTGCCGATCTGCAAATGCTGTTTGCGCCTCTTTTTGTCGGACTCGATCATGAGGAACTGAAAATGGCTTGTTTCGATAATGATCTTTCTCTGATGGGCATCGTTAATATATCTCAGGGAAACAGAAACAGCACGGCGTTGGATATCAGAAAGATCATCGAGGAAGCGGCCGCTCACAAATGTGCATATGTAGCCATATCTCATAATCATCCTCATGTAAATCTGCTTGCTTCGCCGGAGGATGAAAGACTGACGGAAAAGATACGGGAACTTCTGAGCGAAATCGGAATTGAGCTTATCGATCATATAATTGTAAACAGCCGCGGCGCGTATTCGATGAAATCAAAAACAATTATGTTTCATGAACATATCGAGAGAAAACTGAACAACAAACGGAAAACCCAAAAAAATAATTTCCCGTGAAAGGTTCCGCGCTTGAGGTCGTATACAACAGCTTTTTCAAACCGAAAAGCGAGTTTGTCTGTCAGACTTCATTCTTCCGGGGGGCGGGTATATCAGTCTGCTGATATTTGGACAGTCTGTTTCAATTTTAATCTTACATATAAAAGAAGTCCCCGCTTTTAAAGTGCGGGACTTCTTTTCATCCTATGAAATTTCATGGGTTAATTGCCGACTTTTCGGAATAACAGACTTCCTCTGAAACAGCGTGCGGCTGACGGAAAAAGATTTGTCTGCAGGCGTGCGTCGGTTTTCGGGGAAGTCTGATGTATCAATAAACCATGTCACATTTGCGGATAGCCTTGGTCGGACACGCGTCGGCGCATTTTCCGCAGGCTGTGCACTTGTCATAGTCGATTCTCGCGAGATTGTTTTCAACGTGTATAGCGTCATGCTCGCATTTTTTCTCGCAGAGCTTACAGCCGAGACAGCCGCTCTTGCAGACCGAGCGGACGATCTTTCCGATTTCCGTCGAGGAGCAGCATACGTCGATTTTCTTGTTGATATCGCGAAGCACGATAAGATTATTCGGACAAGCCTTGGCGCACATACCGCAGCCAATACATTTTGATTTGTCCACTCTCGCGAGGGAATCCTTAATGATGACAGCTCCCTGAGGACAGACGGCGGCGCAGTCTCCGAAGCCGAGACAGCCGTGAGTGCATACCTCCGAGCCGTTGTAAAAGCGGTTAGCGGCTTTGCAGGACTGAACCCCGCGGAAAACGAATTTTGATTCGGTGGCATTGCAGTCGCCGTTGCAGAGAACGACAGCGACTTCGGTTTTTACTCCCATTTCATCCCTGCCCATAACGGCGGAGATTTTTTTTGAACATTCCGCGCCGCCGGGCTTGCAGAGATTTGTCGGAGCGCCATTTGCAACGATAGCCGAAGCATAGTCGGAGCAGCCCGAATATCCGCAGGATCCGCAGTTTACCTGAGGTAATATACCGTTCACGGCTTCAATTCTCTCATCGGTTTTCACCTCGAAGATCTTGGAGCAGACCGTCAGAAGAACTCCCGCCGCAAGTCCGAGCAAACCGAACACAAGCATTGGGAATATGATGTTTGACATTTAAAGTCATCCTTTCGTAAAATTATCCGGCTTTACGAGAACATCCCGGAAAATCCCATAAAGCTTACCGAAACGATGGAAGCCGCAATAAGCGTTGCGGGGATTCCCTTAAAGGTTTCCGGGATATCTGCGGTGTTTACTCGTGAACGGACGCCGCTGAAAATTATGAGCGATAAAGTGAATCCGAGTCCGCCTCCCACAGCGTTCACGACCGACTGCAAAAGATCGTATCCGTTGTCTATATTTAGGATAGTAACGCCGAGAACGGCGCAGTTTGTGGTGATAAGCGGAAGATAAACTCCGAGAGATTTGTAAAGCGAGGGAACATTCTTTTTAAGAACCATTTCGACTATCTGAACAAACAGCGCGATTATAAGAATAAATGCAATGGTTTTCAGATACTCAAGCCCCATGGGAACGAGAACGAACATATAGATCGGATAAGTGCAGAGAGTGGCGCACGCCATGACGAATGTAACAGCCGCACCCATTCCGACGGCGCTGTCAAGCTTTTTTGAAACTCCGAGGAAAGGGCATATACCCATAAATTTCGAGAGAACAAAGTTATCCACAAAAACGGCGCTGAGTAAAATCACAAGCAGACTGTTCATTTATCCCTCACTCCCTTCTTCGGCGCTTTTGTTAAATGTGGGGCAGTCCCCGGCGTTCGGACATCTTGCACAGCCTATTTCTTTCGGAGGTTTTTTCTTCGTAAGCTTGTTGACAAGGGCGATTATAACGCCGAGAGTGAAGAATCCGCCCGCAGGCATAATGAAAAGTGTCATATTTACGGGAAGATTAAGAGAAATGCCCATCCATGCTCCCGTGCCGATAATTTCTCTCACAGAACCCATCAGGAAGAGCGAGAGAGTGAATCCCAGACCCATTCCGAGACCGTCAAGAACGGAATTCCATACGGTATTTTTTGAAGCGAAAGCCTCGGCTCTTCCGAGGATTATGCAGTTTACGGTAATAAGTGAAAGATAAAGTCCGAGACTGTCGTAAAGCGCGGGGATATATCCCTTTAAAATAAATTCGATAAGAGTAACAAAGCTTGCGATCACGACTATAAAGCAGGGGAGTCTGACAGCCTTCGGGATTATTTTTTTAAGAGCGGATATTACCGCATTCGAGCAGACTAACACAAAAGTAGTTGCAAGACCCATTCCGATACCGTTGCTTGCCATTGTGGTAACGGCGAGTGTGGGACACATTCCGAGCATGGTAACGAGAGTGGGGTTTTCCTTGACAAGACCTTTGGTAAGCTCATAAATACCGCTTTTTTTCTGTTCAGCCATTTACGCTCTCTCCTTTCATATATTCGTATGCCGAAAGAGCCGTTTTTACAGCGGAGTACATTCCGTTTGAGGAGAATGTGGCTCCCGTGACCGCGTCGAGAGTAAAGCCCGCTCCGTCGGAGGACGCGTTTGCGGAGAGATCGTCTATCTCGGCTCTTGTTCCCCACACGGCAGTGGATTTAACGTGAGCTTTTTCTTCGGTAACTGTCATATCGTATTTCAGCCCCGTAAACTGGGAAAGAAAGCCTTCGTCCTGAACCTTTGTACCCACGCCGGGAGTTTCACCTATTGTGAGAACAGCGATTTTCCCTATTTCACCGTTTTCATTCACGCTGATAAGGACGTGAAGACCTCCCGTCGAATATCCGTTGGCGGTAATTTCAAACGCTGTGTTTGTTCCGTCCGAAAGAACGGAGGTAACTCCATCAATGGTGAAAACGGAGCCATCGTCGTTTTTAAGCATGGAGAATCCGTCCGCCGAGCCGTATATTTCGGTAAGCCCCGCAGAGAGTTTTTCGGTGATAACGCCGGTATCATCGACATATGTAGCCTCGTAAGCCGCAACGAGAAGTCCGCAGGTGATAATGCAGATAAGAGTTAAGACAAGAGGGGGCTTGATTTTTTCTTCAAACATACAGATCACTCACTTTCCTTCAGCCGCCTTGACGGGTTTTTTTGCCCCGAACGGCTTGGATACTGTCAATTTGTCGATAAACGGCGTCAGAAGATTCATAAGAAGGATCGAGAACGAAACTCCTTCGGGATATGAGCCGAAATTTCGGATAATGAACGTAATAAGACCGCATCCTATTCCGAAAACGATTTTTCCCGCGGTCGTAAGGGGAGTGGTCGCATAGTCCGTAGCCATGAAGAACGCTCCGAGAAGAAGTCCTCCCGCAAGAACGCCGTAGAGAGTTTCGACAGTGCTGCCGGTGTAAATGAATGTGAAAAGCGCGAACGAGCCTATGAACGCTATCGGAGCAGCCGCGGAGATAACTCTTGTCACAATAAGAATTATTCCGCCGAGAATAAGCATAGCCGCGCAGGTTTCTCCGATACAGCCGCCCGTTGTGCCGAGGAACATTTCCGAAAGCGTAAACGGAGCCATTTTGTAAGCCGCGCCGTTATTTCCCGTATATTCGAGCCATGAAGCGGCGAGGGGAGTAGCGCTTGTAACGGCGTCAACACCCGATTTGTAGTAAAATGCGGGCACCCAGTTTGACATCTGTCCCGCAAAGGAGAGCATGAGAACGATTCTTGCGGTAATTGCGGGGTTGGCGAAATTCTGACCTATTCCGCCGAAAAGCTGCTTGACGATAACGATTGCGATGAAGCTTCCCGTTACAGCCACGTAAATCGGAACGGAAGCGGGAAGATTCATTCCGAGCAGAAGACCCGTAACGGCAGCGGAAAGATCGGAAACCGTCTGTTCTTTTTTCATGATTATTCTGCACAGGTATTCAAACAGCACGGACGAAGCAACACACACGGCAAGAACGAGAGCCGCGCGCGGACCGAAAATCACACAGCCCGCTACAGCTGCCGGAAGAAGCGCGATAATGACAGTGAGCATTATTTTGCTTGTAGAAATATCAGCCGCACGATGAGGCGACGGGGAAACATATAATCCTTTCAAAATATCACCGATTTCTGTGTAAATTTATGTAAAACTATTTCTTTCGCGGAATAAGCATTTTGGCGAGCTGATTTATTTCCGCGAGGGGACGGTGCGCGGGACAAGCGTATGAACAGCAGCCGCAGTTCATACAGAGAAGTACCTTGAGCTTCTGAAGCTCCGCAGTGTCTTTAGCATTGTACGCTTTTTCGATAAGAACGGGGCTGAGTCCCAGAGGACAGGTGCGGATACATCTTCCGCAGCGAATGCAGTCGGTGGTTTTCGGGATATTATCGCCGTCCTTGAAAGCCAGTACAGCGTTGTTGTTTTTTAAAACGGGCTGGTCGGTATCGTAGAGACAAAGACCCATCATCGGACCGCCGTAGAGTACCTTTTTCGCGTCGGAGGCTCCGCCGTAATCGAGAAGCTCTGAAACGCGAGTGCCGAGAAGCACAAAATAATTTCCTTTGTTTTTTGTAACAGCGTCTCCGTCGAGAGTAATACGGCGCTTTATCAGCGGCATTCCGTCCCGGAGATATCTGTGGATATGCGCCGCAGTCGAGACGTTCATTACCATAACGCCCTGATTTGCGGGAAGCTCGCCCTCGGCGACGATCCTTCCCGTTGCGGAGTAAATGATGACTTTTTCCGCGCCCTGAGGATAGGACGACGGAAGAGTAACGACCTCTATGGATTTTATTTCTTTGGTTTTTTCTTTCATGGAGGCGATAGCGTCGGGTTTGTTGTTTTCTATGCAGAGCCTGCAGTTCGGTATTCCGAGATATTTCTGAACGTCAAGTATTCCCTCGATCACATCCGACGGGGATTCCATAAGCTCGCGGAAATCGCTTGTTATGTAAGGCTCACATTCCGCCGCGTTAATGACGAGAGTATCGACGGGAGTTTTCACTGGGTCGTAATTAAGCTTGATGTGAGTGGGGAATCCCGCTCCTCCAAGCCCCGTAAGACCGCTTTCTCTGACAGCCGCGATAAAGCTTTGCTTATCGGTGATTTCGGGCGGTTTAACGTCGGGACAGACAGTCTGCGTCCCGTCCGATTCAATGACAGCCGCCTTGCATACGGCGCCGTTAGTGAGAAGAAAATCGATCACGTCCGTGACGGTACCCGAAACGGGAGAGTGAATGGGAGCGGACATAAAAGCGTCCGTATCGCCGATCTTCTGACCGACAGTAACGGTATCGCCCTTTTTGACGAGACATACGCAGGGCGCGCCCATATGCTGAGACATGGGAATGACCACGCTCCTCGGGAGAGGAAAATCCTCCGTAACGCAGTCCTTCGTACCCTTGTTGTGGTCAAGATGTACGCCGTTAAGTTTTTTCATTGTGAGTCCTCCTAAGGAAATAAGATGATTGGAAAGAAAAATAAAATGACTTTAGTTTTTTGAAACCTTCGGCAGGAATTTGCGAAGTATGGGAAAAACGGCTTTTAAAGTCATTCCGGTGACCGTTCCCGCGCACAAGGAGAATACGGCGAGCACGGGAAAATAAGCAAATACCGCAGAGGAACCGATTATCGCAAAGGCGGCAAGTATCTGTCCCAGAGAATGTGAAACGGCTCCGAGTATGCTTATCAGTATATATGAAGCTTTTGTCCTCTCAAACAGCGGAGCGGTCACGATAAATGCCGCAAAACCGCCGCAAAATGACATGATCCCCGCCAAAGCGCCTCTTGTCGCAAAAATGAACGCGGCCTTTAAAAGTACAAGCAGCATGGCGGACGGAAGATTCAGACAAAGAATCGCCGCCATTATAATTATATTTGAAATACCGAGTCTCATTCCTGCTGGAAGAAAAGCGGAAAAAATGCTTTCGATAAGATTCAGCGCTGCGGAAAGTGCAAAAAGAAGTCCCATAACCGCCGTATATTTTGCCGTCCGCATATCTGAGGGTTTAAAATTTATCATCGTATCACCGCGTCAAGCTCCCTGTCGGAGCCGCCTTTGATCTCCACGGTGATTTTTTTCGGCATACAGACGATAGTTTCGCCCACATGAGAAATTCCTCCCGTTTTAACGCATATTTTATCATTGCAGTTGTTTTCGGAGATTTTTATTTTACCGTCCGAAACGGTGAAGATCACATCGGGAATTTCGGGGTAAAAATAATCTCCCGACTGACGGAGCGATATTTCGCCGATTTTTTCTCCGTCGGCACAGATCACCGCATAGCTGCCCGCATAAGCTCCGAGGCGCGAAAAACAAGCGAGAGCAAGAGAAAAAATAACGGCGATAACAATAAAATCCGATTTTTTAAAAAGAACCCTTTGTTTGTTATCCATAATAAAAGCCGCTGCTTTCGTCAAGCGAAAAGAACTCGGAATTTGTGTGAACCGCGCCGTTTTCCGTGACGGCAATTATCTGAAAATCATCGCAGGAAAGCCATTTTGAGAGATTTTCCGAGCCGTCCGTATAAATAAGCGTTGCGAGAAAATCCGACATTATCCCGCCGTCCGGCGTATCTGCGGGAACTATTACGGTCACCGAAACAATATCCGTTTTTACGGGATATCCCGTTTTTATATCAAAGATGTGAGAATATTTTTCCCCGTCAGCCTCGAAGAACCGCTCATATCCGCCGCTTGTGGAGATAAATGACGCGGGAGCGGAAATTATTCCCATAAGACCTTCTCCCGTAAGCGGGTCGGTAACTCCCGTTCTGAAATACTCACCGTTTGGTTTTTCGCCGTAAAAAAGCGCGGACGAGCTTAGAGAAATAACGGCGCAGCTTGTTTCCGATTCCTTTAAAAGCTCATAAGCCCTGTCGCAGGCATAGCCCTTTGAGACAGCGCCGAAATCAAGCCTTGACCCTTCGGGGAAATCCCCGAAGCTCTCGCAGTTTATTTTTTTCAGGGCGTCGTTTATTTCGTCCTCGGAGGGGACGCGGGGAGAATCCGAGGAGATCCCCCAGAGATTTGTCAGCGCTCCGCAGGAGACGGTTACATTTTCGCCGTAAATATCGCGCAGAGAAGCGGTTTTTTCAAAGCAGTCCCTGTATATGCCGTCGTCGGGGAGTTTATCCGCGTCTGTACTGTAGCACAGTTCAAACGCGCCGCTCATGGTATCGAAAACGGAATTTAGCTTTGAGAGAGTATCCTCCGCGTTTTTTCCGTTTACGGAGAGACTCGCGTAGGTATCGAAAACGAAGCTTTCGGACGAAGCGTTCTTTTCCGAGCAGGAAGAGAACGAAAAACAAATCAGTGCCGCCGAAAAAAGAGCCGCCGTTTTTTTGCAAGCCGCCGTCAAAATCATTCACTCCCGAAAAAACATATATATAATATATTATATCACACAATTCACAATTTGTCAATAGTATGGAAAGAATAACTTAAACAAAAATGCAGTCATAAACGAGCAAATCTTTATAGATTATGTTCATTCATCGGAAGTCCCTCGCCGTTCGTGAGCATAAGGAATCGCTCCTTGTCTGCGTTTACAGATAAGGAGCGACCGAAATCGTTACCCGAACAGTTTATTTATAATGTGTATTATGCGCTGATTTGTCATCCGGCTTTTGTCAGGATTAATCAATGAGAATGTCAACATCATTGTTAGCGAGTACATTTGCTTTTATGGATTTTACAAGCGACATATCTCCTCCGTCAATGCTCCACAGCGGATTGGTATATTCTTTGTCAACGGGATTACCGCTGTTTACTTGAACACTGCCTTTAAGCATGAACCATCTTTGATCGTTCCCGATGACACTACCGCTGTCAACAATATTATCGCAGATATATATGTCACTAATGTCGTTGACTGTTATTGTAAAAATATGCATCTTTTCCCTCCTTTCGTAAATTATTCTGTTCCGGCGGCGACAATCATATTATATATTATATTTTTGGAAAACGGTTCGGTATTTTCATATGCCGCGAAAAAAAAGACACCTTTTTTATCATTCTTTTTACACACGTGTAATTATGTTTTTTTGCAGCCCGTTTCTTTTAACGGCTTTTTGATTTTTTACCTGACCTTAGCCGTGCGGGTCCAGAGCGGATCATTTGAAATAAGCTTTTTCAAAATCGCTGATATTCATCGGCTTTGCGAAATAATAGCCCTGGAAAATGTCACAGCCCGCGTTCGTGAGAAAATCGACCTGTTCGCTTGTTTCCACGCCCTCGGTGATGACCTCCATGCCGAGCTGCTTTGAAAGGGAGATTATCGTATTGATAATGGCATTGGTTCTCTCCTTGTTTGAATTTTCGGAGCGGCGCAAAAATCCCATGTCGATCTTCAGCGTATCCACGTTGATATCCTTAAGCATATTGAGAGACGAATACCCGCTGCCGAAATCATCCATTTCCACCGCGAAGCCGAAGCTTCTCAGCCTGTCGATAAGAGAAAGCTGTTTCTTCAGATCGGACATGATGGCTGTTTCGGTTATTTCGAGACGGAGATTTTTCGGACTTATTTCATATTTGTCGACAAGCTCCGTAAAGGTGCCGTAGATATCGGTGAAATAAAAGTCCCTGGGGGAAATATTCACCGAGATATGGAATTTATCCCGTCCCTCGCGTTTCCAGCAGTTCAGCTGTTTGCAGGCAAGCTCCCAGACGTATCTGTCCATTCCCGCGATAAGTCCCGTTCTTTCAAACACGCCGATAAACTCATCGGGAGGTATGATACCGTGTTCGGGGTGTATCCAGCGGACAAGAGCCTCCGCGCCGAGAGTTTCTCCGCCGACCGATATCTGCGGCTGAAGAAAGATATTGAACTGACCTCCTTCGATAGCCTTGTCGAAATCAGCCGTTATTTGCTGCTCGCGTATGCGTATTTCGCGGAGCTTTTCGTTGTAATGCGCGATCACCTCGGCATAGCTGTCTTTTATGGAACGAAGAGCCATATTTGCGCGGTCAATGGCGATGGAAACATCCATGGAGGTATTCTTGATAACGTATACGCCCGAATGTATGCGGACCTGATAGCTGTTCGTGCTGATACAGCCCGACAGACGTTCTGTTTCGTTTATCAGAAGCTCGTCGGTATAACGCTTTGTCGGCATAAATATACAGTATCGGTCTGAGTTTATTCTTCCGTAGACAGTATCCTCCTTTGCAAGGCGCCGTATCGTTTCGGCGATGGCAATAAGTACCTCATCGCCCTTTTCAACGCCGAACATATCGTTTATCAGCTTAAAGTCGCGCACATCGGTGGTTATAATGCAGTATTCGCCGCTTTTGGCGTTTTTAAGGCGTTCGGAAACTTTTTCCATGAAATATTTCTTGTTGTAAAGCCCCGTTAATTCATCGTGAGTTGCCTGATAGCGTTCTTCCCGCATTTTTTTGACCTGTTTTGTTTCATCGGTCATAAGGAAGAAATTTCCGATGTAATTTCCCTTTTTGTCGAAAAGCTTTTTGAATTGAGTGTTGAAGTGATAATCCGTTCCTCTTACGGAGTGAGTCGATCTCCAGGAAAAATCATCGACCTCGCTCTGAGGATGTCCTTTCAGCCAGCGGCGAAAGCCATCGTTTATTTTATCATATCCGTCCTTGCCACCAACGCCGAACAGCTTGAGCGCGGATTCGTTCGCGAATACGCATTTTCCGTCGATATCGAAGCAGGTGAGGAATCCCTCCGTATTTTTTGCGACAAAGGTAAGAAGTCTGTCGATAAGGCTTTTCGGGGTATAAAGGACAGAATAGTAAAATATGACAAGAGCAAGAACGGAATAAAAGCAAAGCGACCAGTCCACGTAAAATTCACATATGTATTTCATAATATTCACGCCCGTTATAAGAAGCATGATGATAAGTACGGATATTACGCGGAAACGGTACAGTCGCGGTGTTGTGAGCGCACGGTAAACAAGAGCGGCGGCTCCAAGCGACGCGGAAAAAACAATGAAGATACTGTGAACAGGAAACCAGTCTCCGACAGTATCGGGTACGAGAAGAACGTTTTGGAATCTGTCGGTTATTTCTCTGCACACAAAAACGGAATGCGTGAAAAAATTAGCGATAAACGCGATATTGTCGGCGGCGGCAAATATAATGAGAGCAAGCCTGAAACGCTTATAGAATTTGTCAAAGCGCGGAAGATGAGAATGATCCACACAGTACTCAAGCATGGAAATAACAAGACAGTCGCTCAGGCAAAAATAAACCGTGTAGAAGAAAAATGACAGACTTGCGCTCCGCGCAGTCATTCCCGCCGCGTAAGCAAGCAGCAAAGCGGCTCCGAATGCAAGAAGATCTCTGATTATTTTTCCCTGCGGCGATTTATTTCTTTTTGTTTCGATAATGCTTCCCGCAGTCATCATAAGAGCGATAACAGCAAGAAGCGGAGGATACAGATGCAGCAAATAAATCCCTCCTTATTAAATCTCCTCCGAAACAGCGCACGACTGCTAACGGAAACCTTTGCCATCAGCCGCACTCCGTTTTCCGGGGAGGTCTGTTCAAAATATATAAAAATCGGAATAATATTTCAATTGTTTATATAATGATAACA
>CAZCUQ010000008.1:0-32434 GCA_964501705.1 uncultured Ruminococcus sp.
GCGTGACTGAGCTTCGCGGTTACAGCAATAAACTCCGCGCGGGAGATAAAGTCCTCCTTACGGGCATTGTCTATACCTCCAGAGACGCGGCTCACAAACGCTATAAAGCTCTTATCGATGAGGGAAAGCCTCTTCCGATCGATCTCCGGGACGCCGTTATCTATTACGCCGGTCCCACCCCCGCTCCCGAAGGAAAGACGATCGGTTCATGCGGTCCCACTACGTCGGGCAGAATGGATAAATTTGCGCCTGAACTTCTTGATCTCGGTCTTTGCGCCATGATAGGCAAAGGCGAACGTAACGACGAGGTCAGGGAGGCCGTAAAACGCAACAATGCAGTGTATCTCTGTGCAATAGGAGGCGCAGGTGCTCTTGCTTCACGCTGTATAAAATCCTGCGAGGTCGTTGCTTTCGAGGATCTCGGCTGTGAAAGCGTAAAACGTCTTTATATTGAAAAGTTTCCTCTTACCGTTGCAAATGATTCAAACGGCGGCGATATTTTTTCGGACGGCAGAGCAAAATATAAAATTTCATAAAAATTTAAAGAATCCGCTTTAAAGTGCGGATTCTTTTGCTGTATATTTTTGTTGAATATGCTTAAATTTTGTCGCATTTATTAATTGCTTGTAACAAAAAAACTGTATTTAATGGAAAATTTTTTAATTTTCTCTTGACAAACGCAAAAAAAAAAGGTAAAATATATCTATCAAGGATCAGTGTGATTTTGGGGGATTTTTTCGGATATGCAGAAAAGTATTGAAGAGCTTGACGACAAGGAGCTTGCCCGTCTCGCAAAAATCACCCGTAAACCCGAATATACGGAAGAACTTTTAAAGCGGTATATCCCGCTTATCAGATCTCAGGCTGCCCGATTCGCAAATGACAGAGTCCGTCGCGATGACCTTGTATCTGAGGGTTACCTTGCGGTTGTCAGGGCAGTCGATATGTTTGATGAAAGTAAATGCCGAAACTTTGGTTCTTACTTGTCCGTTTGTATTGCAAACCGTCTTGTTTCCGCACTCAGAAACGCAGAAAAAAATCCCGTAGCAGACGAAGAAACACCGAACAACGCGAAGGACAATGTTACTCCTGAAACAATTTGCCTTGACAAAGAACTTTTTCGTGAAATACGAAAACTGCTCTCCGAGCTTGAATATAGTGTGTTTGAGCTTTATATCGAGGGCTGCTCATACAGAGCGATCGCCGAAAAGCTTAATATCTCCCCTAAATCGGCTGATAATGCCATGCAGCGGATCAGAGCAAAGCTTCGCATTCTGTATGAAAACTGAATTTGTATCTATATGACCAAGTAGCTTAACTATAAGAGCGTTGTTTATTCATTTATTCAAAGGTGTCGGTGGGAATCCGTCCTCAGGTCCAAAATTTTTATTCTAATTAAGTGAGGGAAATCAAGATGTACGAAGACAAAACATTAGTATGCAAAGAATGCGGAAATGAGTTCGTTTTCACTGCCGGTGAACAGGAATTTTACGCTGAAAAAGGCTTTGTAAACGAGCCTCAGCGCTGCAAGGCGTGCCGTGACGCAAGAAAGAACGGTCCCAGAGGCGAAAGAGAAATGTTTGAGGCTACCTGCGCAAGCTGCGGTAAGATCGCAAGAGTTCCTTTCAGACCCAGAGAAGACCGCCCCGTTTATTGCAGCGAGTGCTTCGCTAAAATGAAACAGGAATAATTTATCTGTTCATTGACTTAATTTGCATGACAAAAACCGTCCATTTCTTCAAATGGACGGTTTTCCGTTTATTTACTATGACCGGAGACATGATGTCAATTTATCTGAAGTCTTCTGTTCTGAGGAACGGTTTCCGTCTTTTTCGGAAGTGTCAGCGTAAGCACGCCGTTTTCATAGCTTGCCGAGATTTCCTCCGCTTTTATCTCGCTGATATCGAAGCTTCTTGCGACAGAACCGTAGGTGCGCTCTCTTCTGATGTAATTTCCCTTAGAGTCCTTTTCCTCTTTTTCTTCTGTGCGCTCTGCGGATATTGTCAGCATATTGTCGTTAATGTCGGCTTTTATCTCTTCCTTCTTAAAGCCGGGAAGTTCAGCCTCGACCACGAATTTGTCTCCCTCGTCCCTGATATCCGTCTTGAAAGACGGCGTCTGCGGCATGGGCGGCATTTTAAAATCATCGCCCCAAAAAGGTGCATAAAAATTCTTTTCAAAAGGTGTAAGTCCAAACATATAAATCTTCCTTTCATTATCTGTGTTTTTATTTGAATGATATGGTTTTGAATTTACTCTGTGCATTGCTACCAGACCCTTTCTTTTCTTTCTGAATATATAATAAAGCTTCTATATGAAAAATCAGTGTCCTCTTTGTGAATGTTTGATGAAAATTAGCACTCTCGACATGAAAGTGCTAACACTTAACTCGTGAGAGTGCTAAGGCTTTAAAAAAAATTAACCGGCAAATCATATGTCGGTTAATTCTTCTTTTCGCGAAAACTCCGCTTATTCCGAAGCGGGAGCGCCTACAGGACAGGTATCCGCACAGGAACCGCAGTCAATGCAGGTATTCGGATCGATCGCGTACTGTGTATCTCCCTGGGAAATAGCGGATACGGGACATGCCTCAGCGCAAGCACCGCAGCTGATGCAGGAATCGGAAATCTTATATGCCATGATAAAGCACCTCCAAAAATATGTATATTGTTTTTCAGGGTAAACTACCCTGCTTTCATTATACCATATTCATTGTAAAATGCAAGTCTAATTTGTAAATTTTTTGATTTTTCAATAAATTTCCTTGAAACACTTGCAATTATCCAAAAAATAAGTTACAATATATATGTGATACTTTTTTAAAAGGGTGAACGTTATGAAATGCTTTGCTTTATTGAAAAAAAGCCCGGTATCGTCTGTATCTTTTTATGCGGACGTGAATTCAGTGTACCCTTTTACCCTACTGTGGCACAGCCGCAGCTTTTTTTATTTATGAAATTATGAACGGAGGAATAAATATGTCAAAAAAGGTTGCCGTTATCATGGGCAGCGACAGCGATTTTCCCGTGGTGAAAAACGCTCTTATAACCCTAAAGGAATACGGCGTATCGTATGAATGTCATGTAATGAGCGCTCACAGAACGCCCGCTCTCGCCGCGGATTTCGCGAAAAACGCTAAGGCAAACGGATTTTCCGTGATTATCTGCGCGGCGGGAATGGCTGCTCACCTTGCGGGAGTTATCGCGGGAAACACCACCCTTCCCGTGATAGGGATTCCCATAAAATCCACGTTTGAGGGGCTTGACGCTCTTCTCGCAACAGTACAGATGCCATCGGGTATCCCCGTTGCCACTGTCGCTGTAAACGGCGCGAAGAACGCCGCTCTGCTTGCGGTGCAGATGCTTGCCTTATCCGATGATTCCCTCGCGGAAAAGCTTGAAAAGGCTAAGCTTGATATGATCGACGGGGTTAAGAAAAAAGACGCCGATATACAGAAAATGATAGATGAACTTTGATCTGTTCATGACAGAGATTTGAATCAAAAGCTCCGTCATGCGAAGATATCTTTCGCTTTATGAGGAAATCATTACGAAGTACGATCATATTGACCGGACTGAATTTACGGTGCTGTAAAATGTTTCCTTATTATACACAATTATCTGCTGTTTTGTGCGGCGGAACAAATTAAAATAAAATATTTTGGAGGAAATTAAAATGGAAAACATTGAGAAAAAGGAACAGCTCTACGAGGGCAAGGCTAAGAAAGTATTCGCAACAAACGATCCGGATCTTGTTATCGTTGACTACAAGGACGACGCCACCGCTTTCAACGGCGAGAAAAAAGGCACTATACGCGGCAAAGGCGTAGTCAACAACAAGATGACAAACTATATGTTCGGTCTGCTTGAAAAGGAGGGTATCCCTACCCATCTCGTAAAGGAGATAAGCGACAGGGAAACCGTTGTCAAAAAAGTGGAAATAGTACCCCTTGAAGTCATAGTCAGAAATGTTGCGGCGGGAAGCTTCTCGAAAAAACTCGGCATTGCGGAGGGTACTCCCTTAAAATGCCCCACTCTTGAATTTGCCTACAAAAACGACGATCTGGGCGATCCCTTTATTAACGATTACTATGCTCTCGGTCTGGGTCTCGCGACTCGCGAGGAGCTTGACGAAATAGCAAAGTACGCATTTAAGGTGAACGAGTTTATGCTGAAATTCTTCAGGGAGCATAACATCGACCTTATCGACTTTAAAATAGAATTCGGCAGATTCCGCGGAAAAATTATTCTTGCGGACGAAATTTCTCCCGATACCTGCCGCTTCTGGGACAGCACTACCCACGAAAAGCTTGACAAGGATCGTTTCCGCCGGGATATGGGCGGCGTGGAAGAAGCATATCAGGAAATGATGAAAAGGATATTCGGGGAATAAATTCCCCCTATACAAACCGAAAGGATAATAATTTATGGGCGGATTTTTTGGCGCGGCTTCGCATAACGACTGCATAAGCGACGTGTTTTTCGGAACGGATTACCACTCTCACCTCGGCACAAGAAGAGGCGGAATGACGGCATATTCCAAGGAGCTTGGGTTTCAACGCTCAATTCACAGCATCGAAAACTCGCCTTTCAGGACAAAGTTTGAAAACGATATAGAATCCATGCGGGGAAATCTGTGTATCGGCTGCATAAGCGACAGCGACCCGCAGCCTATTCTTCTCCGTTCCAAGCTCGGAACGTATGCGGTCTGCTCTGTCGGAATAATCTCAAACGCCGAGGAAATAAGCAAAAAAATTCTGGATACTCACTCTGACAGCTTTGAAGTCATGTCAAGCGGCGTTATCAATTCAAGTGCTCTGGTAGGCGCTCTGATCGCGCGAAAATCCACCTTTGCGGAGGGAATACGATACGCACAGGAACTGATAAAAGGCTCGATGTCACTTGTCATTCTCAGCAAGGACTGTATCATAGCCGCAAGAGACAAACTCGGCAGACTCCCCATAATCATAGGAAAACGAAGCGACGGATTCTGTCTTTCCTTTGAATCCTTTGCTTTTCAAAAGATGGGCTACGAAACCTACAGGGAGCTTCTTCCCGCAGAAATCGTAAAAATAACTCCCGATACCGTGGAAACTCTGTCGGACGGCGGGACAGATATGCGGATATGCTCCTTTTTATGGACGTATTACGGCTATCCGAATTCGGTCTACGAGGGAGTTACCGTTGAAACCATGCGAACCCGAAACGGCGAAATCATGGCGGAGCATGATATCAAAAACGGCACTCTCCCCGATGTCGATTTCGTCTGCGGAGTGCCCGATTCGGGCGTTCCCCACGCCATAGGATACGCCAACCGAAGTAAGATTCCCTTTGCGCGTCCTTTTATAAAATATACTCCCACATGGCCGCGCAGCTTTATGCCGACAAATCAGAGCATGAGAAATAAGGTCGCAAAAATGAAGCTTATTCCCGTGCATGAACTTATCGATGGGAAAAAGCTTCTCTTTGTGGACGACAGCATCGTAAGAGGCACTCAGATGAGAGAAACGGTAGAGTTTCTCTACGCAAACGGCGCAAAGGAGGTCCATATGCGTTCCGCCTGTCCGCCCATCATGTACGGCTGTAAATTTCTTAACTTTTCGAGAAGCACTTCGGAGCTTGAGCTTATCGCCCGCAAAATAATCGATGAGACGGAGGGTGTTGACGGAGCGAAATTCATCGAGGAATACAGCGATACAAATACCGAAAGAGGAAAATATTTAAGATCGGAAATTTGCAGACAGCTCCGCCTTTCCTCAATAGAATTCCAGTCTCTTGAGGGACTTGAAAGAGCGATAGGTCTGGATAAGGAAAAGCTCTGCACATACTGCTGGAACGGAAAGGAATAACTGCCTTATGAGTAATATACACGAAGAATGCGGCGTTTTCGGAATTTACTGCAATGAATCAGGGGACGCGGCAATGCAGACATATTTGGGACTTTACGCGCTCCAGCACAGAGGACAGGAATCCTGCGGCATAGTCGTAAACGACAGAGGAGTTTTCTCCTCTCATAAGGATCTGGGACTTGTCCATGAGATTTTTGACAAAGATACTTTAGATAAACTGGGACGAGGCAAAATAGCTGTCGGTCATGTCAGATATTCCACAACGGGAAAACCCGTGCGCTCGAACGCACAGCCGCTTGTCGTCCGTCATATGAAAGGCCCTCTGGCTATAGCTCATAACGGAAACCTGACAAACGCGCGAAAGCTTCGTGAGGAATATGAGCTTAAAGGCGGGATATTCCACACCACAAACGACACGGAAGTGATTTCCTACGCGATCACGGAGCAGAGACTTATTTCCCCCTCAATCGAAGAAGCGGTTTCAAACGCTATGAAAAAATTGGAGGGAGCATATTCTCTTGTTGTGATGTCCCCGACAAAGCTTATCGCGGCAAGAGACCCTGTCGGCTTTCATCCGCTCTCTCTCGGAAAAATCGGGAACGGAACATATGTTATCGCTTCTGAGACGTGCGCATTAGACAGTATAGGCGCGGAATTTGTAAGAGATATCAAACCGGGAGAGATTCTCGTTATCGACAAGGACGGTATGCGTTCCATTTATAATAAGCCTCTCTGTAAAAAGCCATGTCTGTGCGTTTTCGAGTATGTTTATTTTGCCCGTCCCGATTCCGTTATAGAAGGTTCGGAGGTTCATCACGCAAGACTTACCGCAGGAAAATATCTTTGGGATGAACACCCCGCGAACGCGGATGTCGTGATAGGCGTTCCCGACAGCGGTCTTGACGCGGCGCTCGGTTTTGCGAACGCTTCGGGAATTCCCTACGGCGTGGGATTTATTAAGAACAGATACGTTGGAAGAACGTTCATTCAGCCGAATCAGACGCAAAGGACAAATTCCGTGAAAATCAAGCTGAATGTCGTAAAAGAGACAGTCAGAAATAAAAGGGTCGTTCTCATCGACGACAGCATTGTAAGAGGCACGACCTCAAAAAGAATAGTAAATCTTATCAGAGAAGCGGGAGCAACGGAGATCCATATGAGAATATCCTGTCCACCGTTTATAAATCCCTGTTACTTCGGTACGGATATCGACAGCAAGGATAATCTTATCGCGTGCAGAATGAGCGTCGATGAGATCTGTAAGGAAATAGGCGCGGATTCCCTCGGATATTTAAGCGTTGAAAATGTAAGACGTCTCGCTTCAAATTCGGATATTGAGTTCTGCGACGGCTGCTTCACGGGAAAATATCCGATCCCCGTTCCGAAAGAAATACCAAAGGATAAA
Source organism: uncultured Ruminococcus sp. (assembly GCA_964501705.1). Classification (GTDB taxonomy): domain Bacteria; phylum Bacillota; class Clostridia; order Oscillospirales; family Ruminococcaceae; genus RGIG4694. The sequence continues at coordinate 7,254 of CAZCUQ010000008.1, forward strand.
TTTGAACAGAAAATATTATAAGACCCACTTGATAAAAAGGAGTATGTAAATGAACAGTTTTTCTGAAAGCTATAGGAAAGCGGGCGTTGACGTTACCGCAGGCTATAAAGCAGTCGAACTGATGAAATCTCATGTGGCGAGAACTGCAACAAACGGCGTCCTTTCGGGAATAGGCGGCTTCGGCGGTCTTTTTGCGCCCGATATGACGGGGATAAAAAATCCCGTTCTCGTTTCGGGGACCGATGGCGTCGGAACCAAAATCAAAATCGCGTTTTTAATGGATAAGCACGATACGGTAGGTATAGACTGCGTTGCTATGTGCGTGAACGATATTATCTGCTGCGGAGCGAAGCCTCTTTTTTTCCTTGACTATATAGCGTGCGGAAAAAATTTCCCCGAAAAAATAGCTAAGATAGTTTCGGGAGTTGCCGACGGCTGCGTTATGGCGGAGTGTTCTCTCATCGGCGGTGAAACAGCCGAACACCCCGGTCTTATGCCCGAAGAAGAATACGATCTCGCCGGCTTTACCGTGGGAATCGTTGATAATGACAAGATTTTAAAACCCGAATCCCAGAAGGCGGGAGACGTTATGATAGCAATTAAATCAAGCGGAGTTCACTCAAACGGATTTTCTCTTGTGAGAAAGGTTTTTTCCGTTTCGGAGCAGAATCTCGCCCGTCATCAGTCCGATCTCGGAACGACTCTCGGAGAATGTCTTTTAACGCCCACAAAAATTTATGTCAAAGCCGTTATGTCTCTTTTAAGATCCGTCAGCGTAAAGTCGATAAGCCATATCACGGGCGGCGGATTCTATGAGAATATTCCCCGTTCGCTTCCGAAAGGTCTCACTGCGAAAATTGACAGAGCGAGCATTCAGATCCTTCCCATTTTCGAGCTTATCGAAAAAACGGGTCATATTCCCGAAAGAGATATGTTCAACACTTTCAACATGGGCGTCGGAATGACCGTTGTTGTCGATAAGAACGACGCTGACAAGGCTATAGAAGCAATAAAGTCCGCGGGCGAGGACGCCTACGTTATGGGTGAGCTTGTTTCGGGCGAGGACGGAGTAAAATTTGCGTAAGGAAAAGAATTATCTCAAAATCGCGAGAAATATCAGCATAATAACGCTTCTGTGGGCGGTATGCACTGTGAATCCGTTTCTTATAATCGCGGCTATTCTAAGCTGGACGGCAGATTCAAACAAGAATATCAAGGTCGCGAAAGGCGCAAGGATATGCTATATCGCGGGAGGAATAACCTCTTCGCTGTTTACGCTGTCCATTGCGCTTCTCGGAAATATCATCTCGATATTTTCGGGACTTTCAAAAATTGCGGGCGGAGCGGTTACTCTGATTGCCGCGACGGTCATTGCCGATATTTTTATCGCGGGCGCCGCGGTATTAACAAAAAGAGGCGTAATTCAGCTCGAAAAGTCAGAGCAAAAAAGAATTGAGGCTTCAAAGTCGGTCGGACTATTCTCAAGCGAAATGTATACAAGCGAGGATTCGGATAAGAATTAGGGGGTAAATATGAAAAATATTATCGTTCTTGTTTCGGGCGGCGGAACCAATTTGCAGGCGCTTATCGACAGCGAAAAGCGCGGAGAAAATCCGAACGGGAAAATCACCTGCGTTATCTCTTCCAAAGAGGGAGCACGCGCCCTTGAAAGAGCGGAAAAGGCAGGTATAAAAACAAGGGTTCTTCCGCGTAAGGAATATACTGATGTTCATGATTACAGTCAGGCGATTTTAGATGCGCTCAACGAGGAAAAAGCAGATCTTGTTGTGTATGCGGGATTTATGACTATTCTCGATAAATCCGTGTGCGGAGCGTATCCGAATAAAATGATAAACGTTCACCCCGCGCTTATTCCGTCTTTTTGCGGAAAAGGCTTTTACGGACTTCATGTCCATGAGGCGGCACTTGACAAGGGAGTCAAGATCACCGGAGCAACAGTGCATTTTGTCACCGAAGAATGTGACGGCGGCCCGATAATTTTACAGCAGTCTGTACCCGTCCGAAACGGAGATACTCCCGAAATTCTCCAAAAGCGCGTAATGGAACAGGCGGAATGGATAATACTTCCGAAAGCCGTGTCGCTTTTCTGCAATGATAAGATACGGGTGGAGAACGGGAGGACTGTAATAGATGAATAGCACGACGAGGATAAGAATTTCCTGCCCGAAATGCGGCAAAATCGACGGCGAATATAACATTAACGAATACCGCTACGGAAGTCCCATAAGAAAGTGCAAAAAATGCGGAAATAAATTCGTGAACAAATTCTACCATGAAATAGCCGTGGACGGAGCCGCTCCCGGAGCGTTCGACGTTATGCAAAAGGTCAAAGCAATGCTTGTAGTTCTCGGATTATTTCTCATTTGTGTGATAATCCACGCCATAGAGATATTTTACAGAGATAGTTATCATATACTGTTTCCGTTGATGGCGGTTATATGTATTTTTTCCTTTCTGTTCTTCGTAGGCGATATTATAGCGATAAAATCGGGACTTAAACAGAAGAGAACAGACAAACAATACGCCGAATCAATTGAAAGGCTTAAAAACACCGAATATGCAAGAGAGCTTGAAAGCTGCGGATATAATGTTCCGCCGGAATTTTTGGGGGAGGAAGAAACGACAGTATGAATGAGGACGGTTTTGCCGAAATGCCGTTCAGAACCACTTGTTACTTGGGAAAATTTTGAAAGGAGCATATTTATGGTAATCAAAACAATCGCGGAGGAACTTCAGAGCCTCCCGTATCACGGCAGAGGAATCATTATCGGAAAATCCTGTGACGGAAAAAAGACTGTTATCGCGTACTTTATTATGGGCAGAAGCGAAAACAGCAGAAACAGAATATTCCTTGAGGAGGGCGAGGGAATACGCACGGAAGCCTTTGACCCGTCGAAAATGACCGACCCGCATCTTATTATCTATTCTCCCGTTAAGGTCATGGGAAACAAAACTATCGTTACAAACGGCGACCAGACCGACACGATATATGGGCTTATGGACAAGCAGCAGACCTTTGAGCAGTCTCTCCGCACACGCGAATTTGAAGACGATGCTCCGAACTTTACACCGAGAATTTCGGGAATAATCCACTGCGAAAATGATGAAATGAATTTTGCCATGTCCATTCTGAAAAGCGCCGAGGGTGATTCTTCCTCCTGTGAGAGATTTACCTATGCTTACGCAAATCCTTTAAACGGAAAAGCAAAGTTTATCCATACCTACAGCGGTGCGGGAGAGCCGCTCCCGTCATTTGAGGGCGAGCCTAAGACTTTATCTCTTCCCGATGTTGATATCGACGCTTTCACAAGCCTTGTATGGGATAATCTCAACGCGGAAAATAAGGTTTCCCTTTTCACAAGATATATCGACATTGAAACGCTTTCGTATGAAAGCAGAATTGTCAATAAAAACAAATAAGGGGAATTTTTCTATGAATGAAATACAGAATGAATACCTGTCGGTCAGTAAGCTTGACGACTGCATATCCCTCGCGTTTTACATTGATACCGACAAACTTATGGAAATAGGCGAAAAGCTTCAGGAAATCGATGAAAACGCATATATGAACGGCTATAACTGGGAAATGCTGCTTAACTGCTATATCGAAAATAACGCTCCCGAGCTTGCGGATACCTACGATGCAGACCCCGAAGCGGATATGTTTGCGGCATATTTTGATGATTCTCCCGAAGGAGAAGAAAATGCAAAGGCAATGGCGGAACTGATAATTTCCCTTGTTGAAAATCAAGAAAAGCTTTTTGAATTTGTGCGTTCACACGGTGACAAAATAGAGTGGGATTAAAGGAAATACCGTGCAAATCCCACATAGGACGCTTTGTGCGGTATTACAAAGATTTTGGCGAAAGTACCTCTCATAACTTTATCGGTGTCTTTCGCAGAAAGGCGGATCATAAAAATGTCAAACGAAATGCAATTAAAATACGGATGTAATCCGAATCAAAAACCATCGAGAATTTTCATGGAGGACGGCTCCGACTTGCCCATCACGGTTTTAAACGGAAAGCCGGGATATATAAATCTTCTCGACGCGCTTAACGGCTGGCAGCTTGTAAAAGAATTAAAGCAGGCAGCGGGAATGTGTGCGGCGGCTTCTTTCAAGCACGTATCTCCTGCGGGAGCGGCTGTCGGAGAACCTCTTTCCGATACCTTGAAAAAGATATACTGGGTGGACGATCTCGGTAAGCTTACTCCTATCGCCTCCGCATACGCAAGAGCAAGAGGCGCGGACAGAATGAGCTCCTACGGAGATTTCATTTCGCTTTCTGATAAGTGCGACGTCTGTGCGGCTAAAATGATCCAAAGGGAAGTTTCCGATGGAATAATCGCTCCCGACTATGACCCCGAAGCGCTTGAAATTTTAAAGAGCAAGAAAAAGGGAAATTATACCGTATTACAAATTGACGAAAATTATGTTCCGAATAAAATCGAAAAAAAGCAGGTTTTCGGCATAACATTTGAGCAGGGCAGAAACGATCTCCCCATAAATACGGATATGCTTTCAAATGTTGTCACGGAAAATAAGAACATCCCCGAAAGCAAAAAGAGAGATCTTTTGATCTCGCTTATCACATTAAAATATACTCAGTCGAACAGCGTCTGCTATGTAAAGGACGGACAGGCTGTCGGTATCGGCGCAGGTCAGCAGTCGAGAATACACTGCACAAGACTTGCGGGACAGAAAGCCGACAACTGGTGGCTCAGACAGTCTCCCAAGGTCATGGGACTTCAGTTCCTTGACAATATCCGCCGCGCTGACAGAGACAACGCTATTGACGTTTATATGTCCGCCGACGAGTATATGGATGTTCTCCGTGACGGCGCGTGGGAAAATATCTTTAAGGTAAAGCCCGAAATATTCACCTATGAAGAAAAGCAGGAATGGCTCAGACAGAATGACGGCATGGTACTCGGCTCGGACGCTTTCTTTCCGTTCGGCGACAATATCGAAAGGGCGCATAAATCGGGAGTTATGTATATAGCCGAACCCGGCGGCTCGATAAGAGACGACAACGTTATCGAAACCTGCAACAAGTACGGTATCGCAATGGCGTTCACAGGAATGAGACTTTTCCATCATTAAAAACAATCCGTAAAGGAGATACTTCAATGAAAGTTTTAGTCGTAGGCGGCGGCGGACGCGAACACGCCATAATTATGAAGCTCGCAGAGTCGCCCAAGATCGATAAATTATACTGCGCTCCCGGAAACGGCGGCATTTCCCGCTATGCGGAGTGCTTTGACGTAAAAGCAACGGATATTGACGGAATAGTTTCTCTCGCGGAAAAGCTCACCGTTGATATGGTCGTTGTCGCTCCCGATGATCCTCTCGTTCTCGGAATGGTCGATGCTCTGAACGCAAAGGGAATAAAAACGTTCGGTCCGGGTAAAAACGCCGCTATCATCGAAGGAAGCAAGGTCTTTTCAAAGGAGCTTATGAAAAAATACAATATCCCGACAGCGGATTATGCAACATTTGATAACAGCGCCGATGCGATAGAATACCTTAAAAAGCAAAGTACCTATCCCGCTGTAATAAAGGCTGACGGTCTTGCGCTCGGAAAGGGCGTTATAATCGCCGAAAACGAAACTGACGCCATAGAAGCCGTTAAATCCATGATAGATGGAAAACAGTTCGGCGAAAGCAGCGCTCATATAGTTATCGAAGAATTTTTACAAGGTCCCGAAATTTCCGTGCTTTCTTTCACTGACGGAAAAACCGTTGTTCCGATGATCTCCTCAATGGATCACAAACGCGCTCTTGACGGCGACAAGGGTCTTAACACGGGCGGTATGGGAACGGTCGCTCCCAATCCGTATTACACCGGGGAACGCGCAAAGGAATGTATGGATAAGATATTCATTCCCACGGTAAGTGCCATGAACGCCGAGGGCAGAACATTCAAGGGATGTCTTTATTTCGGGCTTATTGCAACTGACAAGGGAGTCAGGGTCATCGAATACAACTGCCGCTTCGGAGATCCCGAAACTCAGGTGGTTCTTCCTCTTCTTGAAACCGATCTTTATGAAATATTTGAGGCAATTTATGAGGAAAGGCTTTCGGATATAGATATAAAATGGAAAGATGAATTCTGCTCCTGCGTTGTAATGGCAAGCGGAGGATATCCCGTTTCTTATCCTAAGGGAATTGAAATTACGGGACTTGACGAAAATGGTCAGACAGACGGGGTTTTCGTTTATCACGCGGGAACCAAATTTGAAAGCGGCAAATTTTACACAAACGGCGGAAGAGTTTTAGGCGTTACCGCAAACGGAAAAACGCTTAAAGACGCTCTGGATAAATCTTACAGGGCTGTGGAGAATATTCATTTTGACGGCGCTCATTACAGAAAAGATATCGGGCAGAGAGCATTAAACGCAAACCTGTAAAATAACTCCGGGAGACTTATCTCCCGGAGTTATTTTATTCCATATTTTCCAAAATGTATTCTTTGTTTTTTCCCGTTTTAAATTCTGTCAGTCCGTTTTTATAAGTCACATCAACGGGAGAGCTGCTGTCCGTAATATAATATTTGCCGCATATTCTACAAACAGTATCAGTCACCGAAGAAATTTTGGCTTTTGTGATCTTACCGTCCTTCCATGAGAAAGACACGGTAAATCCGCCTCTTGCACGGATATTTTCCGCGCTGCCCATGCTTTTCCAGTCATTCGGAATTGCGGGAATAAGATTTATTCTTCCGCTGTGGCTTTGAATAAGAGCTTCGTAAATTCCGGCACCCGCGCCGAAATTTCCGTCGATCTGGAACGGCGGGTGCATATCGAGAAGACTGTCCGCAGTGGAATTTTTAAACAGCTCGGTAATATTTTCCCCGACCTTTTCTCCGTCATGAAGCCTTGCCCACATATTGATTATCCATGCCCGCGACCAGCCCGTATGACCTCCTCCGTGAGAAAGACGACGTTCGATAGTCGCACGCGCGGCTTTTGCAAGCATGGGCGTATCTTCGGGAGTTATCAGTTCGGCGGGATAAAGCGCAAACAGCTGGGAAATATGCCTGTGACCGATCTCGACTTCATCGTAGTCCTCCGACCATTCCATTATCTGACCGTGTTTTCCTATCTCGGGTTTCGGGAGTTTTTCCCGTATTTTTTTTATCTCGGAAACAAATTCCTTATTTTCCGCCGAGAGAATCCCGCTCGCTTCTATTATATCGGTGAAAAGAGTATAAAGAATCTGACTGTCCATAGAGGGACCCTCACAGATACAACCCTTTTCGCCTGACGGAGTAATATATGTATTTTCGGGAGAAACGGACGGAGACGTCACAAGTCTCCCTTTTTTGTCGGGAATGAGAAAATCAACGAAAAATTCCGCCGCTTCGCACAGGGTATCATATTTTTCCGCAAGAAAATCTTTATCCTGTGTGAATCTGTAATGCTCGTAAATGTGGAGACAAAGCCATGCAAGACCCATCTGCCATATAGTCGCGGGCATCCACTTGTCCTGCGGAGCTGTGTCTCCCCAGATATCGGTATTGTGGTGGCACACCGCCCCTCGGCAGTGATACATCTCCCGTGCCGTTATTCTGCCGTGAACTCTCATTCTTTCGATATGGTCAAACAAAGGCTCGGCGCACTCTCCGAGACCCTGCGCCTCGCACGCCCAGTAATTCATCTCTGTATTGATATTCACGGTGTATTTTCCGCCCCATGCGGGCCACATATCCTTATTCCATATCCCCTGAAGATTAAGCGGCAGACTTCCCTTTCGCGACCCTGCGATCATGAGATATTTCGAGAAGTTAGCGTAAAGCTCCGCAAGCTTATTATCCTTTCCTCCGCTGCGGACATTTTCAAGTCTCTCGTTTGTGGGAAGATCCGATTTTCCGCCGCTGTTATCGGGTAAATCAATATTTGTGCGGTCAAATTTCTCCGAGAAATCATTCATGCTGCGGACGCATAATTTTTCATATCCGAGACGAGCGGCTTTTTCAACATTTTGAACAGCCCTTTGAAAATATTCACCGCTTCGGAAACAGCTCTCGCAGGATAGGATAATATAAACGTTTCGGGCATTTTCAGCAGTGAGAATATTATAGTCCGCATATGCCTTTCCTCCGTCCGAAAGGATCTTCAGCGCACAGGCATAGGGAATTCCGTCACCCACGGTGAAAACCGCTGTACTGTCGTCTATATTCTCATTCATATCGTAATTGTCGTCTCTCCCGTCGATATACGCTCTGAGATTTATTTCCCCGCCGTCCGCGGCGTATTTTATCACTACTGCGTTATCGGGATATGACGCGAAAACCTCACGGTAATATTTTATTTTTCCCGAGGAAAACTCCGTGAAAGCAACGCCCTTTTCTATGTCAAGACCTCTTTTATAACCGGTTATTTCGCCGAGTCCCGAGGTTTCGATATGCAGATCTCCGAGAGGCATATAGTGCCGCTGATGTTCATTTCTGCCGTAAAATGCTGTTTCTATGATTTTTTCCGCCTGCGGGACGTCCCCGTTTCGGATAAGCTCTCTTACTCTTTGAAGATTTTCAAATGCGTTTGGATTATCTCTTTTCCGAAAGCTCCCCGACCAAAGGGAATCTTCATTCAGCGATATAAGCTCGTTATCAGTCCGTCCGAACACCATTGCGCCGAGTTTTCCGTTTCCCACGGGAAGAGCGTTATTCCAGTCCTCAGCGGGTTTTTTGTACCAAAGAATATTTTCCATGTTGCCTCCTTTAAATTTTTATTCAAAAAAAAGAGGCAAGAGACAATTTTCTTGCCTCCTGCCTCCGAAATTTTCCGATAATTACATACCGGTAAGACCCGAACGCGCGATACCTTCGGTAAAGTACTTCTGCAAGCAAATGTAAAGAATAAGTATCGGAGTAATTGATATAAGACAGCCCGATTCCATCCATACGATAAGCTCGCGGACATTGACCTGAATGTTTCCGCCGTTGAATATGATAAGCGTGAGGTTTGCGTCAAGGTTTTTCAGCATAAGAGCTATAGTCATATTGTCGGTGAAGAACGAAGTCGATACATAGTAGTCATTCCAGTACCATACGACTGAAAGAAGGAATACGGTAAGGAATGTAGAGCCTGCATTGGGAATCATAACCTGTACGAATGTACGTGCGGGCGAACAGCCGTCGAGCATTGCCGCATCCTCAAGCTCCTTGGGAAGACCGCGGAATGACTGTCTGAACAGGAATATGAAAAGTCCCGCTCTTATTCCGTTAGCCGTAAACGCAGGCATATACATCGTAAGAGGATTATTGATGAGATTGATGTAATCTCCCGTTATCGCGTGATACAAACCCAGAGGATTAAAGTATCTGAAAAATTTGAACTGCGGAATAAGGATTATCTGCGAAGGAACAAGGATCATAAGTATTACCACTCCGAAAAGAATGGATTTCCCCTTGAAATTGTATCTTGCAAATCCGTACCCCGTTACGGCAGTGGAAAGAACGCTTACAAGTGAACAGCCGATATTAATAAACAGCGTATTTTTGAGAGTATTCCAGTAATCCATCGCCTTAGCCGTATCCTTGATGTTGTCAAGAGTCAGGGTACGGGGAATCCACATGATAGTGGGGTCGTTCATTTCCGAATTGGGACGAAACGCCGTTGAGATCATATATATCAGAGGATAAAGAATAACGAAGCACAGTCCGAATACGATAAGCCCTCTGCATATGGGCCAAACTTTTTCAATAACTCTTTTTCTTTTCAGATATTTTTGTTCTGCGGGAGTAAGGTTTTCAAGACGGCGCTTAAAACGCTCTTTTTCCTCCTTGCGTGATCTCTTGGGTTCCTTGACTTTTTTCTTTTTATCCGTCTTTTTTTTCAGGGCGACGGGAGCCGCATTCTTTTTAAGTATTGATTCAGCTGCCAATTTTTCCGCCTCCCAAATTAATCATCGTAGTAAATTACCTTATTCATCAGCCAACTTACAATACCTATTACTATAAGCACTATAAGGAAGTACGACCATGCCATCGCCGAAGCGCGTCCATAGATCCAGTCGGACTGTATCTGAAGAATTCTTGACATAACGTCGTTTCCTGGGTCAACAAATGAGTCGATTATCGTGTAAATGAAGTTTACGAGAATCATCGGGGAAACGTAAGGAAGCGTTATCTTCCAGAAGAATTCCCACGAAGTCGCGCCCTCGATAGCCGCAGCTTCCTTTGCGGATGTGGGTATGCCCTGCAAAGCCGATAGGAAGATGATTATCTGAATTCCGCACTTCCACACGAGGTTCAGAATGTCTCCCGTCATATCAGAGACAAAATCCGTAAACGTATCGTTCATTCCGTAAATACCGACGAACTCCAGAAGCTGATCGACCATATCAGCCGAGAACATTGTGGTGAACTGTTCACCCGATGCGTTTCCCGATGTTTCAAGGTCACCCGTGATAACAGCGTAAACAGGTCCCGTCGCAATGATAACGGGAAGAAAGAATACCGCTCTTGCAAAGGTTCTTCCGAAGAATTCCTGATTGATAATGATCGCCACGAAAAGCGAGAAAATCAAAATTATCGGAGTCTGCAAAATCGTATCCTTGAGTACGTCAACAAGATACTGTCTGAAATTCGGGTCAACCGTGAACGCGTATTTGTAATTTGAAAGTCCCGCCCACACGACCTTCATATTTCTGTCTTCGGGAGTTACATCGTTAAAACTGTAGTAAAACGATGTGATGACCGGTATAATGAAGAAGAATACCGCGCCTATGAACCACAGAGCGATAAAGCCGTAGCCGTAAAGACCTTTTTTCTTTTCATAAGACATTGCCGCGCGTTTTTTCATCAGTCAATAACCCCCTCGCTGAAATAGTCCGAAAGCTTATAGGTTGTTCCGTTAAGCTTGATGGTGTTTTCCTCGTAATTTATAAGCGTAGTTGTTCCGTCGTCATAAACTGTTTCAATTTCGTTGCCGTTCTCGCTTATATTGTATTCGGTTATTCTGTTATCGGCAACAGAGGAGAGTATATCGCACTGGAGCTTATATGCGCCTATAGCGTCGTCAGTCCATTCTTCGGCGTTCGCGTAGAAATACTTGTCGTATCTCGTATCCTTCAGCTCGGAAGCCTCTATGCCCATCATGTCAAAGGAGAGATACTGACCGCAGGAAAGCGCGTACAGAACAGCGTCCGCTATATCGGGTTCTCCGTTGATCGCCGTTGTGGAGCAGGGGATCATTCCGTGCAGAACGATCTGGTAGAAAGGAATTTCCTCATCAAACAGGTCGTATTTGCTTGAAGATATCGGAAGATTCGCCACACTGTCAACATACGGGAGAACATATTTATTCGCGCCGTCCGCCATTACAGAGCCTACGTTTGTTTTTGCGTCCGCATAAATCCCCGCGATAATATCCTTAGCCATTTCTCTCGAAACGGTGTTCTTGCCGTAATCGCCGTAAATCGTTGTCGAAAGCGAACCCATAGAGATATTTGACAGACCCTTGTCGTTATAGCTTTTAATGAGCTTAGTGAAAGCCTTTTCATACGATGACGGCGTAAAGAGTGCCATGGATTTGTAATATTTATTTTCCGTACCGTGCGCAAGGTCATATACAAGCTGTCTCGAATATGAGTTCGACACTCTTATTGCCGTATTAGTTATTGTGTTGTATCCGAAGCTTGACTTAAAGAGCATATTGTCAACATCGGGATAAATTGCTATACCGTTTGAGTCAGCGTATTCCATAAGCTTCTTGAATTTGCTGTTTCCTCCGAGAACCGATGCCGCCGAAGCCTTATCGGTTATTTTCTGAGCGACTTCCGCGCTCGTCCAGTCCTTAAAGCTTACAACCGCGCTGTCAACACCGCCATCACTGATTTTTTCGAGAATTTCCTCAGCGTCCTCAAAGGTCGTGACCTTTTCCTTGACATTTACGGGAATGCCGATAATAGACTGTTTTTTGATGGTCGAGCCGTACATATTCATGTAGAGGGGCGTGGAATCGAGATTCGGAGATACCGTCACTCCGCAGGAATCCATAAGATAATTCCTGTATGTATCGGCTATATCGATATAATCGATGTCAGACCCATCGTTTGAGGAGACGGGATAATAATCAATTTTTATCTCCGGGACTTTAATGCCGTGTTTTTCAAATACCTTTAAGGGGTTTGATTCGCCGCCCATGAGATATTCATCGTCGGTTCTTGTCGTAAAGGAGAAGTAGCAGCCGTTGTAATCGGTATTTATTTCACCTGCGACATATGCGTTTATTGTAGCTGCCGCATCGCCCTTATCCGCAACGACGACCATTCCGCTGTCGCCCGAAACGATTCCGTACATATTCAGATAAACATTCTGATGATACGTAGTATCGGTAGGTTCAACGGGGGTTATATCATCTCCGTATACCTGACCCTGATAAACTCTGTAGTTTGTCTTGCCGTTATTGAAACGGATAATAGCTCCGCTTCCGTCTGGTATCACGAAATATCCTTCGGTTTCTCTGTCAGCGGCGCCGAAAGATTTCATGAATGAAAGTGCCGTTGTAAGCTGCCCGGATGTCGGACTGCTGTTTTCCTCAACGATTTCGGAGGTAACGCAGGAAAGAGAAAGATGATCGCTTTCAAGAGTAAGCGTTACGGGAATCGTTACTTTGCACTTATCAAATGAATATGTAAATTTAATTCCGTTTGACAGCTTTTCAGCCGTAACCTCCGCGCCGCTCTTACTGTTAAGCGTTGTCGTGGAACGAGACGCAGGCTCGGCGTATATCATTGTCATACCCGAAAGCAGTTCATTTTTCTGAGCTTTTTTTGCGGTACTGTTCACGGCGTTTACAGGATTGGAGAACCATCTTTTTCCTGAGTTCTTATCTATAAGGCATATTCCGGGATCATCACTGTCCTTTGAAAGATAGAGGGACATCCTGTCGTTTTCGGTGACAAGCTCCATTTCGGAGAGAGCCTCCTCTTCGGTAATGGGAGTCGCCTCTTCTTCCTCATCGCTTTCCGCCTCTTCTTCCGCTGCGGCGGTATCTTCGGTTTTTTCTTCCTCATCGGAATAGACTGAAATTCCGATTGCCGACATCATCGCAATCGCGAGTATACCCGCCGCTATTTTTCTTTTATGCTTTCGCATTGATTTATCACCACTTTTCTGTTATTAAATTAACCTCTGATTCTGTATGATATTTCCGTGTAGAGCGAAAATACAAATATAAGCACCTGCTGGAAAAGAGTCAGAAGAAGTATCAGCAGGAACAGCATTGCTATCATCGCCACAACTGTCAGCAGAAGAAGCCAGATGGTCTTTCCGAGAGAGAACTGATGCACAGCCTTTATTCCCGAAAGGAAAAGCACAAACGTCCACGCTGTTCCGATGATCTCTATCGCGGAGATGAAGATCATTTCATCCTCAACCAGAATATGAGACATTACCGTTCCGATAAGGCATCCGCTGATATACGGAATCAGCGCATACGCCGTATTTATGAAGATATTCTTCATGCTTCCCTCGCCGTCGAAGAGCGTACACATCGCCCAGTTCGCAACGACAAAGGTTATAAACAATATAAAGCTTGAAAAGATATACGGAACAATATTGAAGAGCTTATCGTATACTATCTTATACTGAAAACCGTAAAGATTATCGTAAACAAGCTGTTCGACAAAGAGTGCCACAAGCACGCCCACAGCGATCTTCATTGAACCGCCCTTTTTCCAGCGGAGATCCTCGAAGCCCTCAAACGGGTGAAACAGAACATGCTTCACAAACTGACCTTTTGTTAAATCCAACATATTCCATTCACCTCACATTCTGCGCTTGCGGCGTCCGCTGCTGAACACGCCGCGCGCTTTCGCCTTGGAATACACGACAATAAGAACAATTATAAGAATAACAAGAATAAGTATCAGCGTGAAATATTTTTTAAGGAACTCGTTTCTGTAGCCCTCGAACGCCTTGGAATATTTTGTTCTTGAAGCGGCGATCTTGTAGTATTTCATTGCTTCTTTATATTCCTCGTTCTGGAAGAGAGCGTTTCCTATACCGATATATGCTCTGCGGTAATTTCCGTCGTATTTGATTACCTCTTTCCAAGGCTCGTAGGATTCCTGATAATAGCCGTCGTTATAGAGATTCGTAGCCTCCGTTACGATGTTTCCGAAAACAGTTCTTGTGAAAACCGTAATGCTGTTTTTTCTGGAATCGAGAACATAGATATGTTCTCCCTCCGATTCTATACTTGTTGCGTTTCTGAATTTGCCGAGCTGCTCACCCTCTCCGCCGAGTACAAACATAAGATTTGCAAGCTTGTCATACTGGAATACTCTTCCGTGAGCAAAATCAAGAATATTCATTTCCCCGTTTGGACCGATATCTATATCGGTCAGAGACGATTCCTCCGAATAGATAGACCAGTAAGCGGGAGCCATATCGCCAAAGTGAACATCGGTAGCGCCGAGTGTTTCCAGGATATTGGAACCTTTGGGGTTAAGCTTTTTGACCGCATCCGTTTCGATCTCCTTGGAATCGGTAACGGTGTAGATAAAGCCTTCATCATCGATATCAAAATTTGTAAAGCCGATAGGTGTGGATCTTGTCGAACGCTCGGACTGTTCTTCGGTGGATATCGTGTTCCAGAAAGCGTTCATAATGACCTCGGCGGTCGCGTCAACGCGGTTTGCGCCGTAGTATCCCTGAAATTCGCCCTTGAAGTTGTACATTACCGCGCCCTTTGTTACAGAGCTTACAACGACGTACACATTTCCCGCCTTATCGACGAGAACCTTCTGCGGGTTAAAGGTAAGATCTGCGGAATACAACTCAGACACGGGTTTTTCAAATATCATATCAACATTTCCCGCCCTGTCGGATTTAAGCACTCTCGAATTATCCGTATCGCAGATATAGATACTGTCGCTGTACTTATCCACATACACTCCGGCGGGGTTTTTAAGGGTAAGCGTTTCACCATTATATGTAAATTCGGTAAGTATCTCGATCAAATTGAAATCAAGATCGGTCACAACGATTCTGTTATTTCCCTTATCCGCTATATAAAGCAGTTTGTCATCGGTTATGAAGAAATCCGCGGGCTCGTTAAAGGCTCCGCAGCCTATAGTATTTCCGTCAACGAAATAGTCCGCTTTATATCCCGCCTGAGAAGCGATAGCGTCGCCCCAGCGGTCATAGCTGTAAGGGATATAGGTTTCCGCCGCGCTGACGTTCGTGCCTATCACGGACACAGCCGTCAATGCCGCGAGAAGCCCTGAAAATAGCTTTTTAAAGCTTCTCATATTATCACCCTTTCATTAATCCTTCATACCCGCGTGAGCCATTGTTTCCATGACCTGACTCTGAGCAGCTATGAATATGGCGAGCGGCGGAATCATCAATACTACCGCTGCCGCGTAAATAGCGCCCTGACGGGCAATACCCGCCGCGGCGATCTGCTGTACGACAACAGGGATAGTTTTAAGCGCTTCATCGTATACAAGCGTACCGCCTGTCGCGTTCCACGCCGCCTGGAACTGGAAGATGATAATAGTCATAAGTGCGGGCTTGCTGTTGGGAATAACGATTCCCCAGCATATCCTGAGAAGATTCGCTCCGTCAACCTTCGCGGCTTCTATCATTGCGTCGGGGATCTGACCTATGCTCTGACGCATGAGGTAAAGGCCCATAGACGAGGGAATAAGCGGAAGGATAAGCGCCCAGTAAGTATTTATCATGTTTAATTTCGCCATAACGATATACTGCATGATATATGTTACCTGGCTGTTGAACAGAAGGGCGATAACTATGATCTTGTTGAGCGCGGCCGCTCCGGGGAAACGGCATTTTGCAAGTATGAACGCCGCAGTAGAAGCAAAAAATACTTCAAAAAGAGTTGCCGCCACTGTTACGAATATACTGTTGAATATATTACGCGAAAAGGGAACCCATGAATCGTTCGCGACAACGAAAAGGTCGCGGAAGTTATCGGTGGTAGGCTCCATTGCGTAAAGCTTCGGAGGCATGATAAAGAACTCGTTTATAGGCTTGATGGAATTGACAACCGAAAGGTATATCGGGAAAATCATAAAGAGTCCCATAACAAGGAGCAGAATAAATATCCAGATATCTCTTTTCCACGATTTTCCAACCTGCTTGTTGCTGCCCTTTGACCTTTCCATTTTGCGGTGTTCTTTTTCGCGTCTTTTGCGGAGAGCTTCAAGCTGAGCGGCGTTCTGAGCTTCAATTTCCTCAGCAATGCTTATTTTTTCTTTATTAGTCATTTAAACTTGCTCACCCCTATCAGTCCAGATACTTGCCGAGCAGCTTGCCGATAAGCTCATTGCAGACGTACATCGCAAGGAACAGAACAAAGCATACTGCCGACGAATAACCCATTTCATATCTTACCCAGCCATAGTCATAGGCGTGAGTCATAATGGTGTGCGCCTTATAATCCGTCGATGGGAATCCGCAGAGTGAACGTCCCACGATATCGACCGTGAAGGAAGATACTATCTGCATTACAGCGGCAAACATAAGCTGAGGTCCCATAGAGGGAATGGTAATATGGATAAGCTCCTGAAATCTGTTGCTGATTCCTTCTATAGCTCCCGCCTCGTACATTGATTTGTCGATTCCCTGGAAACCGGCGCGCAGAGCAAGGAAGCCCGCACCCATCGAAACCCAAAGCTGAACGATAATTACGCAGGGAAGAAGGTAATTTCCGTCTGTAAGCCACTGGATCGCGGCAGTGGTTATTCCGAGATCCATAAGTATGGAGTTAAGATATCCGTATGTGTCGCCCGAAAATATGAGCTGCCATACAAAGTAAATATTTCCCGCCATCGAAGGCGCATAGAATATAAGCGTAAACACCGTTTTAAGTACGGGGTGAAGCTCATTTATCAGCCAGGCGAGCATAAAGCTCATCGCGTAGCTTAAAGGACCGGTGAAGATGGCGAAAATAAGAGTAGTTCTTATCGCGCCCATGAATATATCGTCCTCAACGAAAAGCGAGTAGAAATTCCTCAGTCCGATAAATTTCGGAGCGTGCGCCATATCGAAATCGCAAAATCCCATAGGAAGAGACATAATAACGGGAATTATGGTGAAAACCAGAAACAGCAGCATAAAAGGAGCCATAAGAATATAACATTCCTTATTGCGCTTCATTTCATGAAGAGTGTATTGCCGTTTTTCCTGTCTGGACATTTTGCGTTCATTGGGCAGAAGAATTTCATCAGCGGTTTTTACAGCCAATTTTGTTTCCTCCAATCAATCAGGATTCATCTTCGGTATCTATGCCGAGGTTTTCGCGCTTTCTTGTGATTTCGGCGTTGATATCCTTATTATACCAGCGAAGAGTTTCTCTTGCGTTTTCGTGGTCGTTTACGACTGAACGGAATGCGTTCATAATTTCTCTTGTTACAACGTAAGAAGAGGGTATTATCGGAATCTCATCAAGCTCCTCCATCTGAGAGAGTATCTTTTCAAGATCGGATTTCGACCAGTTGAGTTGTTTTAACGCTTCGGGGTCTGCGGGAGCGACTCTTCCGAGAGGACCCATAACTCCCTCGACGTTTTTGCAGTATTCCGTAATCTGAGGCGTATCGGAGAACCATTTCAGAAAAGTCCATGCGGCATCCACGTTATCGCAGCTTGAGAGAATCATCGCGCCCGCGCCTGTTGAGTTCGCGGCGTGGCTTACCGTATTGTCATCGCGAAGCGTTCCGGGAACCGGGGCGAAATCCCACAGTCCCGCTATTTCGGGAGCAGCCGTGTTAAGCTGATTATAGAACGTGCAGTAATCCTGTATAACAATCGGAGCTTCGCCTGTTCTGAATCTTGTGAAAGCGTCATAGGTCTGGTCGAAGCCGTAGGTCGTGTAGAATTTCGTCCATGTATCGAAAGCTTCAACAGCCTCCTGGGAATCGAAGGTCGTTGCGGACTGATCGTCATTATAATAGCCCTGTCCCGTCTGAAGCATAAGAAGCGCGAAAGTATGTCCTTCTTCGGTGGCGGGAGAGATTGAAACGCCCGATGTTGTTACTGTCGGAAGAATAAGACCCGGCTGCATATAGTTTCTCTGGAACGCGGGAAGCATATCAATCAGATCGTCCCACGTTTCGGGATATTCGTAGATGCCTATCGAAGAAAGCATATCCTTTCGGTAGAACATCATCGGGAAGTTGCGCGTAAGAGGAATCGCGTAGTCCAGATCGTTATATCTGTACTGAATAAACGCCGTGTCGGAATATCTGTCGTGAACCTCGTCGTATCCGTCGAGATCGTTTATCGGAACGAGAAGATCTCTTATCGCAAGGTTTACGGGAAATTCACCGCCCGTAAAGAGCGAAACGTCAGGACCTTTTCCCGCAAGGACGGCCTCCATGATACCGCCCTGAACGAGGTTTATCGAAACCTCGACACCGTATTTTCCGTTAAATTCGGAGTCAACCATCTGTTTTACCACGTTTGTCTGATCTCTTCCGAGAGATGACCAGACGTTTATGGAATTTTCGGTCAGATCGGAGAGAACAGTGTAGTCCTCAAAGAACGAACCGAAGAACGATTTTACCGCGAAGGACGCTGATTTTCCGAAACTGCTTTTTATTTCGGTCAGCTCTCCCGAAGCGGGAGCAACTTCTATATAATCGATCTCAAGAGGCTGCTGACGGTAAGTTCTCATCCATGAGGAAACGCTCGAAACATTGTTTTTAAGTGCGCTGTTGGAGATCTGATTCGGGATCTTCTTGGGCTTTTTCACGCAGTAGTCGAGAACATCCGCGAGACGTTCGAGGGAGGACGCTTCTGATCCGCCCTGACCTGTCAGGTCATCTACCTCCTGCTTTATTTCAAGCAGCTCGTCCCGATACTCGGCAAATTTATCCAGAAGCTCGGGGATTTCCTTATGCACGTAGTAATCGGTGTATTTATCGGGGCTGGGGCCGGTTATCATCATAATCTGGAGATAATAATCGTTTACCTCGTCAACTATTGTGTCAAGGCGGCGCATTATATCGCCGATAGCGCCGGGAACGGCCTCCAATGTGATGGTGTGCGTTCCCGCCGTGAGATAAACATAAGCGGTATCGCCGTTTTCATCGGTGGGAGTCGTGAGGACCCAGTTTGAGTCATATACGAAATGCACCTCGTCAAAAGCGTCGTCGGGAACTTCTCCATCGATGTAGATACGGCGGTTCGAGTACATTCCGCGCATTTCGTCCTGTCTGCCCTTTATACCGAACTGATAATATCCGTCGGCGGGGACGTCAAATTCCCATGTTACGGACTGACCCGATGTTTTCCATGAACCGCCCAGAATATTATATCTCTGCTTTGTGGGGCTTGCCTCATCTCCGAGATGATCCTCCGTGCGGTAATCTCCGCGGTCATAGTCGGAGAGAATTTCCGAGGAATTTGTATATAAGTAATTTTCGCCCTGAATTTTGAAATTTTCAACCGAAGCGTTCGATGATGTATCGGAGGGCTTTTCATAGGCATCGGGCGGAGTGTATTTGAAAAGCTCGACAGAAGCAATCGCGATGGACGCTTTTTCCGACTCGAAAGATATGGTATGCGAGCCTTCATCAAGATTAAATATCAGAGGTTCGTTGAAAATGCCGTCGGGGTCGTTAATGTTTCCCGAGATCCACATAGAAACTTTTTCCTGTACGGGGCGCTGTTCATTGTCCTTTGAGTCACGGGTAAAATCGGCGCTTTTCTGGTATGTAAAAGGCAGTTCCACTCTGGACGCCGCGTCATACGGAGAGACATCGTCAATGAGGACGGAGATCTCCGAGTTTGAGGTATTGCTGTCCTCAAGGGGATAATAGGTTATCCTCATGCTGTAATTACCCGATTCGGGGACCACGCAGGAAAAATTCACTCTGCCGGATTCGTTCGACCAGACGAGAACATTATCCTTTCCCTCGAATGAAGTCACCTCTGTCTGCGCTTCATCGTCCGAGGAGGAAAATTCCAGGGGAACCGTCCTGTCGGGGAAATTATCCGAACTGTGAAGGTCGTAATAATCGCTGTAGGTCTCCTTTTCCGTATAGAACGCCGCCTTTTCCTCATCGGTGAGATTTGCGGAGCCGGAATACCCCGAATTTACCGTATCATCGGCGAAAACCGATATCGGAGCGGCGGATAGGCACACCGCGATTGCAAGAACAGCCGATAATTTTCTGAGAAGCCTGTTTCTGCCTGACACTTTTATACCACCTTTCAAAAAGTTAAGAGCTTATGTATTTTTCCGCAAGCGAAAATAAATGAAAAAACACAAAAATCTATATTATGATTTAACAATTTTATTCATATCGCCGAAAGCATAATAATCCGTATTATTATTTTATCACAAAATCGTCAATTTGTCAAGGATTCCTCACGCTTTTATCATATATTTTACGCGTTCGATTTTGTGCGTATTGCACAAATAGCAACCGATTTTTCTATATATTCCCTATATCACAAGAAAAAAAATCCCCCGTGAATCATCACGGGGGATCTGTTATTTAATTAATCGTCAGTGTCGGAACGATTAGTTCTTCTTCTTAGCGATTACAGCTGCTGCTGCGAGAGCAACGGGAATAACTGCGAGAGCAACGGGAGCATTTCCTGTCTTCGGAGGAGCCTGCTCTTCAGCGGATTCAGTTTCAGCCTCGGTTACATCCTCAGCTTCTTCCTCGTCCTCAAAGTCCTCATACTCTTCTTCCTCGTCCTCGAAGTCCTCGAAGTCCTCGAACTCTTCGTCGAAGTCATCGTAGTCGTAGTCGTCTTCGTACTGCTCTTCCTCTTCCTCTTCCTCTACGATTACATCTTCCTCAACCTCAGCTTCGGTAACAGTCTCAGCGTCTTCTTCAAGACCTGCGCCTGCGGAAGCGTCAACGGAGATTGCAGCGCCTACTTCAACAGCAAGGCTGTCCCAGAACCACTCGGTAGGAGTGATGAGCTGCATAGAAGTGATAACATCGGAGAAGTTTGTAACATTGTCGTCAGCGGTGATATCATCCCAGAAGAACGTTACCGTTGTGTCGCCCCACTCAAGACCTGTAGTCTGGTTGAGCTGCATGGACCATGCGGAGTTTACAACAAGACCTGCCGCAAGGAGGTTCTTGTTCCAGTTAGCCGCATAAGAACCAAATACGCTCGTAGCGGTCTGAGAACCGTTGGGTCCGTATACATAGTAACCGTTGCTGCCGCCCCATGTCCAGCTCTGATAGAGATCCTGTGTGAAGTAAGGATTGTACCAGAGTGAATCTGTTGTGCCGTTGTAATCATCATTCTTGTTAGCGGAGTATGCTACGCCGTAGTAGGGGTTCTCAACATATACAGTAGAACCTACAAGTCTGTACATAAGAGTACCTTGGGTTTCATATACAGTACTTGTTTTCGTGTTGAGTTCAAATGTTGTATTACCACCAGCAGGGTTTGTAACGGTAGCTCTGTCAAAGGTTGTTACTCCGTTACCACCGTATGTAGCTACAGCCTTTACCCACTTTCTGTTGTCAACATAGGACTGAGAAGTGGTAAATGTGAATGCTACGTTCTCGTTGTTTGCAACAACATCGTTAAGAACTGCGAGAGGATATGTATATCCGTTATCCGTAAGTCTCGCGATTACATTAGCGGGTTCGCTAGCATCTGTTCTCAAAGGCATATAATAATCTACGGGAGTCTGTACATTCTGGTTTACGCTGGGACTAACATCGCCAATACCCACGATTCCTGCGCTTGCAGTATCAAAAGACCATGTCTCACCGAGCACAAGATACCAGTCGCCATCCCAACCCTGCGCGTTAACGCTATACTCAAGAACAATTGTATAGGTTTTGAATCCGTAGTCAGTCCAGGTGGACGAATCTGTCACCTTTGTGTATTCATACGCGCCGTACGCATACTTACCCGTATCATCGGTAATGATCCAATTTACAGTCACATCAGGATCCGAAACTACGCCGACTGTTGCGGTGTCATACGGAATTGAAATACCGCTTGCATTGTATGCGTTAAGTGCTTCATCATAAGCTCTCTTAAGCTGCCAATACTCAGCATCCGTAAGTGTGTATTTTTCAGGGTCTCCTGTAACGTTCTCGAGTTCAATCTTAGCCGTAACTGCGCCTGCAGGAATGTCGGCTACAGTTTTTTCAACCTTAGCAACTGCATAACCTGCATCACCTGCAGAATAAGCAACATCCATTGCTGTGCCGTCAGTATTCGTATCGACAGTTGCATCAGCTGCCGCTTCGCCGTCAGCATATTCGGCTTCACTGCTGCCAGTATCCACGAATGTGATTATGTAATAATCATACTTGTTCGCGTTGTCACTTGTCGCTTTATCAGCATCAGCAGCTTGCTTTGCTGCTGCCTGTTCCGTGAACAAATCACCGGAATTAAGTATTGTCGTTGTATTATCAGTTGTAAACGTTTTAGCACTTGTACCCGCTACGGCAACACTTTCCATTGTAGCGTAAACTTTGCTTACTGTTTTTGCAACAACCTGAGTAAATCCTTCGCCCTGGTGATCCTGAAGAGCACCGTTCGCCTCAAACTCAGTATCATACGTCACAGCCGATTTGCCTGTCTTCACCCACTCGTAAGTTCCATCAGAGGTCTCAGTTCCGGAGTCAATCTTGTATGATCTAACGTTGAACGCATTTTTATTGGATGTAGTAATGGTAAACGGAATGTTGTACGCATACACACATCCGTTATCTTCGTCTGTTACCGACTGGTTGGAATCAAGGTAAACGGTCTCGTTTGTAGAGTCCGAACCCACCGTGTTCTTTGTGGAGAATGTGTAGGTATCGCTTGCTGTAAATGTGCCACCCGTAGCATCTGTCTGCTGGGTAGATGTAGCACTGATCTTTACGGAATCAAGGTTGTAGTACTTGATGCCATAATCGCCGGAACCCTGATAGCCGACAAGTCTCGCGCCCATCTGTACGTCTACTGTGTCAACGCCGCCGTGTCCGAGCATATGCTGTTCGCCGTCCGAACCTGTGGCTGTTGCTATTATTTTGTAGCCATCGCTATTTGTGTTGTACTTATAAGTAACTGTTACCTTAGAATCGGCTGTAGCAGACTTCTTAGCTCTGAGATCGTATGAAAGAACTATAGTACCCTGAGTAGCGTCTCCGCCTGTCCATGCGGAAGCTGTTGTGGCCATTGCAGATACGGCCATAGCACCGGCCATAACGCCGGCAATTGACTTTTTCATATTCATGAAAAATATCCTCCTTGTTTTGTTTGTTTTTTTATATTTTTTTATTTTCGTTTCCTAAAGGAACGGAAACGAAAACATTTCGGTGATTCGAGAACGTTTTTTGTCCGTCTCTTTATCACGCTTTAATTCTAACACAAAAAACGCCTGTCTGTCAATGCACTTTCATAACAAATTTCCCGTATGATTTTTATCAGTTCTGTGCATTTTTCACTAATTCCATGAAAAAAATGCCGAATTCATGACTAAAAAAGGTTACGAGGTGTTACAGATTGTAATTTTACTGACGTTTAAGCATATGCCGGCTTTCAGTCCTCTATTGTCTTTTGGAGATTGTCCGCCAGCTTTTGCAGGTCGTTTTTTTCTTCGCCCTCCGGCATTTTTTTGAGAGCCTTTGTTATAACGTCAAGAACAAGTCTGATGTAACTGTTGAACTGCTTGTCGGTCATGCCCATATATAACCCTCCCCGCGTTTATTTGCCGATTATTGTTTAACGGAGTTTTATCTCGTCGATCATAACGCCGCTCAGAGGTCAATCATCTTCAAGCATTGACCGAAAAATTTTTTGTAAATCTTGCAGACTCTTATTTTCGGGATTTTCTTCAAGAGCTTTTTCTATCCATCCCAAAGCCAATCTGATAAAACCCTGAAACTGTTTGTTTGTCATGCCCATGCTTCACACCTCCCCGTGTGTTTTTTAACGGAGTTTTATCTCGTCGATCATAACGCCGAAGCTTTTCAGCTTTGCTTTTATAATGTCAATTTGATTTTCTATCTCGGCTTCTTTGTCCTCGGCTTTCTGAATACGCATCAGATTTGTCAGATTGTCGATGAGGTTGATTATTATTTCTTTGTCGTTAATTTCATTCACCGGCTTTCACCTCCCGCGTCCGCGCCTTTATTTAAACGGAATTTACGTCTGACTGCCGCCCTGCTGACCGCTGTTTTGCTGTTGGACAGGTTTCGGGTCGTTTAATTCGATATACTTTATTGTTTCGATGATTTGCGTATCCGTAAGTCCTTTGCCGCGCAGATCATCAATTAAATTAACAATCTCTTTGCCGTTCATTTCATTCACCGCCTTTCGTTTTCGTATCCGCGCATTTTTTAAGTCAATCCTTGCGCTGAGCCTCCGCTATTACTTGATTGATAACCTCAAGTGCTTTGTCGGTTTTTCCTTCCTCCAACAATGCTTTTAATGACAGCAAAATTGTCATAAGTTCCAATCTTATCACAATACTCACCGCCTTTCGTTTTCACGCATTTTATTATTCATCAAAATCATGAATCTTCATCGGCTGAAGCTTTAATTTAATAAAGTAAATTTCACGGTCGATGTCTTTTATCGTTTCCGTTGCGTTTTCTTTTACGGCGGTTTTGCGGATATTCATTAACCGCTGATACTCTTCGATAAGTCTGCCGTTATACTGTCTGTCGGTATCGCCCATAATAATCACCGCCTTTCGATTTCTCGCATTTTATCAATCGTCATAATCGGGAAGTTCCAACGGCTGAAGCTTTAATTTAATAAAGCGAATTTCATGGTCAATCGCTTTAACCGTTTCCTCCGCGTTTTCTTTTACCGCGATTTTGCGAATATTCATCAATTGCTGATAGTTGTTGATCAGCATTGATTTTAATTCCATATCGCTTGACATATTATTCACCGCCTTTCGTTTCCGCGCCTTTGCTTAACTACATTATATCACACAGAAAACACGTTGTCAACAGACAATAAAAAATTCCCCGCTCACATAAATGAACGGGAAATTTTAACAGCCTTGTTTTACCGGATTATTCTTCCGCAATTGCCGCCTGTGCCGCCGCAAGTCTCGCTATAGGCACTCTGAACGGCGAGCAGGACACATAGTCAAGTCCTATGCTGTGGCAGAACATTACGGATGTGGGATCGCCGCCGTGTTCGCCGCAGATTCCGCAGTGAAGCTTCGGATTTACGGGCTTTCTAAGG
>CAZCUQ010000009.1:0-32358 GCA_964501705.1 uncultured Ruminococcus sp.
CGACGACGCTCCCGAGCTTCCCGCGGGATATACTACTGTCCTTGCGTCGGATAATACGGGGAAAAACGAGTATTTCTGCGATTTCAACCACAAATCGTTCGGAAATGTGAGAATAATCTTCACTCCCGACGAGGAAACGGTTGAAATGATAGAAGAACGTCTGCCGAATCTTCTGAAAAGAAAACTGAGACAAAACCTGAGAAATAATAAAATTAAGGAGAACTTCAAATGAACACATTATACACGGGAAATGCGGTAATAGAAATCAACAGAATAAAAAAGACCCTTAAAAACACCAAATTTCTGGCAAAATATTTTTCCGCCCAGGAACTCAAAATGCTTATGAAAAAATCATTCAGTCCGAATATTATAGCTCAGATGTTCTGCGGAAAGCTCGCCTTCGCAAAGGCTATGGGATATGATTTCAGAGGCTGCAAATTCTGTGATGTATCCATTCTTTACGATTACATGAATACGCCGTATATCAGTCTGTCGGGAACGGCAAGGCAGAATTTTTCCAAAAAAGGCTGCAATTCGACCCTCAGCCTGGCGTTTTCGAGAGACTATGCAACAGCTGTCGTTATTTTCTTTACAAAGGATCAGTGAACATAATGAAAATACTTGCAATTGACGGAAACAGCATTATGAACCGCGCGTTCTACGGAATAAGACTTCTTTCAAACAAAAACGGCGTATATACAAACGCTTTGACGGGATTTATGAATATTTTCCTTAAAATGACGTCTGAAATAAACCCCGACGGAGCGGTGTGCGCTTTCGACCTGCACGCTCCCACATTCAGACATAAAAAGGTAAGCTCATATAAGGCGGGCAGAAAGCCCATGCCCGAAGAGCTTCGCGTGCAGATGCCGTATATAAAGGAAATTCTTGGGGCGCTGGGCGTCAATGTTCTTGAATATGAGGGCTATGAAGCGGACGATATCCTCGGAACCGTTTCAAAAATGTGCGATGAAAACAATGACGAGTGCTTTATCCTCACGGGAGACCGCGACAGCTTACAGCTTGTTTCTGACAAAACCACGGTTCTTCTTCACACGACAAGGGAGCTTATTCATTACACTCCCGAAAAATTCAGAGAGGATTACGGCTTTGAACCCGTTCACATTATCGACCTTAAAGCTTTCATGGGCGATGCCTCGGACAATATAGGCGGAGTTAAGGGAATAGGCGAAAAAACGGCGCTTGGGCTTATAAAGGAATACGCCTCTGTCGAAAACCTTTATGAAAAACTCTCAAACGGCGAGGTAAAAGCTTCTCCTTCCGTTCTGAAAAAGCTTGAAGAGGGAAAATCCGACGCCGAAAGCTCAAAATGGCTTGCGACTATAGTCAGAAATGTTCCTGTCATTTCGGATGTCTCCGAGATGAAATTCAGGGAACGCGATGAAAAAAAACTGTCGGAAATACTCACCGAGCTTCAGATGTATAAATTAATGGAAAATTTAAAGGTTTCCCCGTCTGAAGTTTCTCCCGAAATATCCGCCGAACAAAAAATCGAAATAAAGGATTTCCCGTATGGGAGTCCCGAAAAGGATCGAAAAAAAATACTTTCATCGGAGTTTTCATCGTTTTATATGAACGATGACACTCTCGAAATTCTTTTCGACGGCAATATTTATAAAATTTCCGATAAGGACTTTATTTTAAATTACCTTTCGTCGGACGGAAAAAAATATACGTACTCCGCGAAAAAAATTTATAAGCTCTGCTTTGAAAACGGCGCCGAACTTAAAAATATCGTTATGGACGCGGAAATAGCGGCTTATCTTCTTGACAGCGAAGAAAAGAATTTTTCTCTTGCGGATCTTTGCAAAAAATACGGTCTTTCGGGCGTGTCGGAAAATTCCGCAAGGGTGTATTATCTCTGTGAGATGCTCTCGGAAAAGATAAGATCGGAAAAAATGGAATTCCTGTTAAATGAGATCGAACTGCCCCTGACAGAGGTTCTCGCTTCTATGGAGTATTACGGCGTCAGAATTGATACCGACGGAATACGCGATTTCGGAAACGCTCTGACAGCGGATATGGAGGAAATCGAAAAACAGATTTATTTTACGGCGGGACATGAATTCAACATTTCTTCTCCCAGGCAGCTCGGAACGGTGCTTTTTGAGGAAATGGGACTTCCTGCGGGAAAGAAAACCAAAACGGGATATTCCACCGGTGCGGATGTTCTGGAATCACTCCGCGACAGATCTCCCATTGTGGATAATATCCTCACCTACCGTCAGCTTTCAAAATTGAATTCCACCTACGTTGAGGGACTTCTCAAGGCTGTGGGACCGGACGGCAGAGTCCATTCCGTTTTCAACCAGACCGAAACAAGAACGGGAAGAATCTCTTCCTCCGAGCCGAATATACAAAATATCCCCGTGAGAACAAAACGCGGAAAGGAAATGAGAAAATTCTTTATCGCCGATGAAAACTATCTGCTTCTCAACGCGGATTACAGTCAGATAGAGCTTCGTATCCTCGCGCACATGAGCGGCGATGAGAATATGATAAAGGCATTCTCGGAGAATATGGATATCCACGCCGCAACGGCTTCTCAGGTATTCAATATGCCCGTATCCATGGTAACTCCCGAAATGAGACGCGCCGCAAAGGCGGTAAACTTCGGGATAGTTTACGGTATAGGCGCGTTTTCTCTCTCGAAGGATATCAATGTTTCCGTTAAGCAGGCGGAAAAATATATAAAGAATTATCTCGCAAACTACAGCGGCGTTGACAGATTTATGAAAGAAGCCGTTGAAAAATGCAAAAAATCAGGCTTCGCCGAAACCATGTACGGCAGAAAAAGAATGATCCCGGAAATAAAAGCCTCAAATAAAAATATCGAGGCTTTCGGAAAAAGAGCGGCTATGAACGCTCCGATTCAGGGAACCGCCGCAGATATCATAAAAATCGCCATGGTAAAGGTATATAAACGGCTTAAAGAGGAAAAATTAAACGCAAGGCTTATTTTGCAGGTACACGATGAACTTATAATTGAAGCAGAAGAACATGACAGCGAAAAAGCAGCGAAAATTCTAAACGAGGAAATGACGGGAGCGGTCAGGTTATCCGTAAATCTTCCCGCCGACGTTTCCTCGGGGAAAAGCTGGTTTGAGGCGAAAATTTGACAATGAAAAAGAAAAAATTCAAAAATATTCTTGTAAACAGATTCGCGGTTATTCTCCCTGCGCTCGTTTTGCAGGGAATATGGATCTATCTCATTTATATAGCAGTATCTCCCGTAAGACCTGTGGCGAACGCTGTCCTGACGATTTTATCGGTGGTATTTGTGCTTTATCTCGTATCAAAGCCCGATGAACCCTCCTATAAAATACTGTGGATTATCGTCATGCTTATTTTCCCCGTGCTTGGAGCGGTGCTTTATCTCATCTTCGGAAATAAGGCTACGGGAAAACCGTTAAAGGCAAAGCTTCTGAATGCGCGGAGATTTATCGGAAATCCGCCCGATGAAATTTGCCTCACCGAAAATGAAAGCAATACGGACGCTATAAAAAAAGAAAATGTCCGAATAGGTCAGACATTTGAATTTATTGAAAAAATCAGCGGATTTTCCGTTCTGAAAAATGAATCCGCCGTGTATTTCCCCTCCGGCGAAGCACTCTACAAGGACTTGCTGGAGGAAATTAAAAAAGCGGAAAAATATATTTATTTTGAATATTTTATAATTGAGGACGGGATGATGTGGGATTCCATTCTCGATATACTTGCCGAAAAAGCGGGAAACGGCGTTGACGTAAGAGTTATTTACGATGACCTCGGCTGTATTAAAACTCTCCCGGGAGGATATTATAAGTTTTTAAATTCCAATAAAATAAAATGCCTGAAATTCAATCCGTTCAAGATGGTTCTGGCGGGCAGACTGAATAACCGCGACCACAGAAAAATCGCCGTTATAGACGGAAAAACAGCCTACAGCGGCGGAATAAATCTTGCGGATGAGTATATCAACAAAAAAGAAAAATACGGTCACTGGAAAGATGTCGGCATAAAGATCACAGGCGAGGGAGCGGACAGTTTCCTTTATATGTTCGCTGAGTTCTGGGACGCGTTCGCGGAGGATCAGATTCCCGCGAAATTCCTCAAGGACAGAAATCTCCCTCCCGATAAATTTGACGGATATGTCATGCCGTACTATGACAGCCCCATAGGAAAATATCCCGTAAGCATGATGCTTTTCACCGAGGTGCTTTCCCGCGCGGAAAGCTACGCGTGGTTCCTTACTCCGTATCTCATGATAAACGATGAACTGTACACCGAATTCATGATAGCAGCCGAAAGAGGCGTGGACGTGCGGATAATAATGCCGGGGATTCCCGATAAAAAGGTGATCTTCACGATTTCGAGAAGCTATTACGGACAGCTTCTCGACGCGGGCGTAAAAATATATGAATACACTCCCGGCTTTACTCATGCCAAAGCGTGCATTTCCGATGATATCTTAGGCTCGGTGGGTTCGGTGAATCTTGATTACAGAAGTCTTTTTCTGCATTTTGAATGTAATTCCGTTTTTTATAACAGTTCATGCCTTGCTGATATCAAGAAGGATTTTATCGAAACAATGAGCAAAAGCAAAATAATCGGTCCCGATTTCAAAAAGAGCGGTATTATCAAAAATATCATTAACGGGATACTGAGACTTATCGCGCCTTTATGCTGAAAAAAACGGAGAAGCTTTTTCTCCGTTTATTTTTTGGATTTGATTTTAATATTCCCCATAGAGAACAGCGATCCGTGCGAATCCTTATTGAAAGTTACCGATGAGCTGAATATTTTCTCCATTTTTTCTCTGTCGCATAATACTTTCATTACCTCGGCGGTATTTATCGCATCGGCGAGTGCTCCGTGTTCGGTTCCTTTAAAATATATCTGCATAGTGCCGAGAGCGTTTGCCAGTCCCATTGACTTACGGAAGCCCATTTTCCGCTGATAGATTTTCTGGAGGTCTATCCAGTGAACGTAGAACATATCATAGTCGGGGTCGTCCGGACATTTGAGATCCGCCTCGTCGAGCATTACCTCTCTGTCAGTGCCGCTCCACGAGAAGAAGGTAGACGGATGATCTCCTATCCAGTCCATAAAATCGTGCATCACCTTATTAAAGCTTCCGCACGAAGCGAGAGTTTCGGCGGTTATTCCCGTAAGTCGGGATATTTTATCCTCAAGAGAATTAAGTTCAGGCTTTATGTATTCCTGAAAGGTATCGATTCTTTGAAGCTCGGGGTTTAATTTTACCGCGCCTATTTCAATAATTTCATGGCGGGCTTTTTCTCTCGCGGCCGCGTCTCTTATAGGATTAAATTCAAGGTCGAGGACGATTTTATTATAGTTTTTCGGCATTATATCACCCGTTTCATCTTAAATATATATTTATTATAATTCTTTATTTAAGGAATGTCAATATATTTTAAAGAATTTCTCCTTTCCTCTTCCGTTTGTTTTATCAAATTTACGGATAACTTCATGTTGAATTTCATTTGCTGCCCGTCTTACGGTTTCCGCTTTGACTTACATGAAGCGAAGGCGGAAACCGCAGGACAAGCAGCATATAAGAAGTTTCCCGAAGTTATCCGAAAATATCGGTAAAAGAGTTCACGGGTTTTTCATAAGGGCGTGCATATCGGAGATGAGAGCGTTTATATCGCTTTCGGAGTAAACGCTTCCGTCCCAGTATTCATGCGCGGCAACCGCCTGCCATACGAGCATTGCCATTCCGCCCGCATTTTTTATGCCGTGCTTCGAGGCTGTTTCGATAAGCTTTGTCCTTTCGGGATTGTATACAATGTCAAATACAAATCCGCAGCTGCGGACAACATCCTCGGAGACAGGGCAGGCGTCGGTTTTCGGGAACATTCCGACGGGGGAGGCGTTTACGAGAAGATCAAATTTCCCTCGTATTCCGTCGGGGTGAACCACGGTTATTTTTCCCTTGCAGTTATTTTTTTCGGCATATTCAAATACGGGACGTGCGGTATCTTCAAATCCCTCAAGAAGCGACAGAGTGAGGCAGGCGCCGGCTCTGACGATTTCAATGGCGGTCATTCTTCCCACACCGCCGCAGCCGCACTGCAAAACGTTTCCCGAAAGAGAAGCCCCCGCAGAGGATATCGATCGGAGAAATCCATCGCAGTCGGTATTATATCCGATATGCTTTCCGTCCTTGTTAAGAACGCAGTTTACGGAGCCGTAACGCTTCGCGGACGGGTGAAGTTCATCAAGAAGATCTATTATTCCGATTTTATGCGGAATGGTGACGTTCATTCCGTCAAGGGAGAGAAGAAGGTCTTTTTTTGCGGAAAGCTCTTCGGGAGGAATTTCCAGTATTTTATATTCATAGTCCGTAACACCCGAAAGCTCAAACAGCCTTTTATGAATGGGGGGAGACATGGTGTGCTTTATCGGAAATCCTAAAATAGCGTATTTTTTCATTTTATTCGTTCTCCCTTTCTTTTTTTGCCGCGAGTGCGGAAACGGTTTTTTCAAGTCCGGCGCTGTCCTCGATATTGAAAATCGCCGCGCCCTTGAGAGTTTTCTTTACAAGACCCGAAAGTACCTTTGAAGGACCAAGCTCAATATACGTATCTATGCCGTCCTTTTCCATATTGGCAAGCTCCTTTGTGAATCTGACGGGGGAGACTATGTGCTTGGAAAGACGTTGTGCGAGAGAGTCTGTATCTTCCTCCGTGAGTTTTTCTCCCGAAATATTGGAGTAAAAATCCACGGACGGCTTGTTAAATTTAAATTCCCGTATTTCTGACAGAAATTCGTCTGCGGCGTTTTGCATAAGACGTGAATGGAACGCCGAGGAAACATTTAATTTTATGACCCGGAAACCCATTGAGGATAATTCTTCCGCGGCCTTTGCGGCGGATGAGGATCTCCCTGCAATTACAGTCTGCGCACAGGAGTTGTAGTTTGCGGGAATTACGTATTCCTCGTCCGATTCTCCGCAGATCTTTTCGCAGACCTTGTCGGCTTCTTCGATATTTTTTCCGATAACGGCGTACATTGCTCCGTCGGAGTTCCGCGCCGCTCTCTGCATGGCTTCGCTTCTGAGCTTGATGAGTCTGAATCCGTCCTCGAGGGAAACAACTTCCGAAGCAACGAGAGCGGCGTATTCGCCGAGAGAATGACCCGCCGCCGCGGAAAATTCAATCCCCGATTCCGAAGCCGCCGCAAAAGCCGCGAGCGATACCGCCATTATCGCGGGCTGGGAAACGGAAGTAACGGCGAGTTCCTCGGTGGAATAGTTTTCGCAGGCGTTTAAAATATCGAAGCCGACAATATCCGAGCCGAGAGAAAATATTTTTTTTGCCGAGGAGAATTTTTCCGCGAGATCAAGTCCCATTTTAGGATACTGGGAGCCTTGTCCCGAAAAAAGAAATACATTTTTTGACATAATAAAACCTCCGGAAAAGTAAAATTTGGGAAAAATCAGCTGCAAGAAACAACGGTGGAGCAAGCCGCAGGGACAGGTAGAATTAAAAAAATTTATATTAAAAAAATCAATTCCGTATTGACAAAACGGCATGATTTATATTAAAATAGATAATAGGGTATTATATAAATATTATTATAACATAAAATAAAAAGAATTACAATATATTTTTCGGAGGTTTTTTCATGGGAATAAATATACTCGGCACGGGAAGCTATATACCTAAAATAAAGGTTGACAACGATATGATGTCAACAATAGTCGATACAAACGACGAATGGATAACCACCCGCACGGGAATAAAAACCAGACATATGGCGGATAACGAACCTACGTGGTATATGGGCGCGGAAGCGTCAAAAAAAGCGATTGAATCGGCAGGGTTGGATCCTATGGATATCGGACTTATCATAGATTCAACCATCACATCGGATTTCCATACTCCGTCCACGGCGTGCATGTTACAAAGAGAAATAAAAGCGAAAAACGCCGCCTGCTTCGATCTCGGAGCCGCCTGCTCGGGATTTGTTTACGGCGTGGACGCCGCGTACAGATACCTGATGACGGATGACAGACTGAAATATGTCCTCGTCTGCGCGAATGAGGAACTTTCGAGGATAACGAATTTCGAGGACAGATCCACCTGCGTTCTCTTCGGAGACGGAGCGTCGGCGGTTATTCTTGAAAAATCGGATAAATTATACGGAAGCTGGCTTGGCTCGGACGGAAACGGGATAAAATATCTCTTCGCGAAAGCAAACCGCGTAAATCATCCGTTTCGCTCAGACAAAGCCGAAAAGATCGCGGACGGACTTCCCGATATAACGCATGAGTTTATCTATCAGGACGGACGCGAGGTCTATAAATTCGCGACAAAGGCTCTTCCAACGGCGGTAAACAACGCGGCTGAAAGAATCGGCATGGATATTAAGGATATAGATGTTTTCGTTCCTCATCAGGCAAATGTGAGAATTATCGAAACAGCCGCGAAAAATCTCGGAATTCCCATGGAAAAATTCATTCTTACCCTCGACAAATACGGAAATACCTCAAGCGCTTCGATACCCATCGCATTTGACTGGGCGGTAAGAAACGGAAAAGTAAAAAGGGGAGATAAGGTCTGCTTTGTGGGCTTCGGCGCGGGGCTGACCCTCGGCTCGGTGATTTTTGAATATTAATAAAGGGAGAAAAAGGATATGGAAAACAGAATAAACAGCTTACTCGGAATAAAATATCCTCTTTTGCAGGGCGGCATGGCGTGGGTCGCGGAAAGCACTCTCGCGGCGGCTGTGTCAAATGCGGGCGGAGCGGGAATTATCGCGGGAGGAAGCGCTCCCATCGACTATCTCAGAGCGGAGATAAGAAACTGCAGGAAACTCACGGATAAGCCTTTCGGAGTAAATATCATGCTGATGTCTCCGAACGCCGAAGAGCTTGCAAAGCTTGTGGTCGAGGAAAATGTGGCTTTCGTCACAACAGGCGCGGGAAATCCGGGAAAATTCATTCCCGCATGGAAAGAAGCGGGAATCAAAGTAATTCCCGTGATACCGTCGGTCGCTCTCGCAAGGAGAATGGAAAGAGCGGGCGCGGACGCGGTAGTCGCGGAGGGTACGGAATCGGGAGGACATATCGGTGAAAATACAACGATGTGTCTCGTTCCGCAGACTGTTGACGCGGTAAGCATACCCGTCATAGCCGCGGGAGGAATAGCCGACGGAAGAGGAATTGCCGCTTCGTTCATGCTGGGCGCCGAGGGCGTTCAGGTAGGAACGAGATTCCTCGCTTCGGAGGAATGTAAGATAAATCCCGTTTACAAACAGCTTGTGGTCGACGCAAAGGACACCGATAATATAGTAACGGGAAGAACAACGGGACACCCGTGCAGAAACGTAAAGACAAAGTTTTCAAAAATGCTCGCGAACGGCGAAAAGGACGGAACGCTCACTCCCGAAAAATTCGAGGAGATCACTCTCGGTTCGCTCCGCAAGGCGGTGCAGGACGGAAATCTTGAAGAAGGCTCTTTCCTATGCGGACTTATCGCGGGAATGATAAAGGATGTAAAGCCATGCAAGGATATCATCGGGGAAATGTTCGCCGAGGCTGATAAGCTGATGGGCAGCCGATGGGGGTAAACTGCATGACAAGCGACACAGAAAGCATACAGACTGTTTCAGACGAAAAACAACGGCCGAAAAGCAGAAAGAAAATAATATGTACCGCACTGATACTGCTTGCTGTTTTTATCATTGCCGCGTCCATGACGGTAACACATATTCTTCTGAAGCAGAATTTTTCAAGGGGAGAGTACAGCAAGTACACGACCGATTATCGTTACGATCACTATGAAGGAAGCTGTCCGAGACGGAACGTATCCTTTAAGTCGGGAGAAAACACCTTGCAGGGATATATTTACGGCGGGGATAATACAAAGGGACTTGTTGTGTTTGCTCACGGCATAGGCGGAGGTCACGAGGGTTATATAAGCAATATAGTCTGGCTCGTTGATAAAGGCTGGTGCGTGTTTGCCTATGACGCCACCGGAAGCTGCACAAGCGAGGGAGAAGGCACTATGGGTCTGCCTCAGTCCGCTCTGGATATGGATTCTGCTCTTGAGTACATTGAAAGCGATGAAGAGCTTTCGGCGCTTCCCAAGGTCGTTATGGGTCACAGCTGGGGCGGATACGCGGCAGCGGCCGTGCTTAATTTCGATCATGATGTAAAGGCGGCGGTAAGCATTTCCGGATATGCTTATCCTATGGATATGATAATGGAATTTGCCGACGGAATGATGGGCGGTGCATCAAAGCTTCTCTATCCGTTTGTATGGCTTGACTGTCACGGTATATTCGGCGAATATACGAATCTGTCGGCGGTGGACGGGATAAACAAAAGCGGCATACCCGTTCTGGTCATTCATGGAAAGGAAGATACAATGATAGGCTTTGACCGTTCAAGCATAATTTCCAAGGCTGACGAAATAACAAACCCGAATGTGCGGTATTATCCCATTGACGGAAAATACAGCGGTCACAACAGTATTTTCTATTCCGAAGAAGCTTTGGATTATATGGAAGAGCTTGATGAACAGCTTGACGGCATAAGCGCGGGTTATGACGACGGCGAAGTTCCCGATGAGGTGCTGGCGGAATTTTTCGACGGTATCGACAGGGAAAAGGCAAACGGGCTTAATCTGACGCTTATGGAAAAAATAAACAGCTTTTTCAGCGAAAATATACGCGCATAAGCGTGAAAAAAGAATATGGAGGAAATAAAACAAATGACAAAAACAGCACTCATCACAGGCTCCGCAAGAGGCATAGGAGCGGCTGTGGCTCTCCGTCTTGCAAAGGACGGGTATAATATAGCTCTCAACGATATTTCGGAGAAAAGCTTCGAGGATAATGACATAGCGGATAAAATAAAAGCTTTCGGAGCAGAATGTGAGAAATTTATATTTGACGTATCGGATTATTCTCAATGCGAAAAGGCTGTCAAGGAGATAAAAACGCGTTTCGGTTCGATAGACTGCCTTGTAAACAACGCGGGAATAACAAGAGACGGACTCGCCGCGAGAATGCCCGAGGAACAGTACGATACGGTCATTTCCGTAAATCAGAAGAGCGTGTTCAATATGATGAAGCTCGTCGGGAGCGTAATGATGCGTCAGAAATCGGGAAAGATAATCAGTCTTTCGTCGGTGGCGGGACTTTACGGAAATCCGGGACAGATAAATTACAGCGCGTCAAAAGCCGCGATAATCGGAATGACCAAAACCATGGCAAAGGAACTGGGTTCGAGGGGAATTACAGTAAACGCGGTGGCTCCCGGATTTATCAGCACTCCGATGACCGATAAGCTCACCGAGGAGCAAAAAGCGAAAATGCTTGAACAGATCGCCATGAAGCGCTACGGCACGGTTGACGAGATAGCGGGAGTTATCTCATTCCTTGCGTCCGAAGACGCGTCTTACGTGACAGGACAGGTAATCGAAATTTCAGGCGGACTTATGATGTAAATTTTTTTGTGAAACAGAGAGGAATAATATGGCTAAAAGAGTAGTAATAACAGGAATGGGAATAGTATCTCCCATAGGTAATACAATTGAAGAATACAAACAGTCTCTCAAGGAAGCAAGACTCGGATTTACGCGATTTGAGGGGGAAAAGAAAAAGGACTATGACGTAAAATTCGTCGGCTCGGTGAATGATTTCGATCCCGAAAAGAATATCGACAAAAAAGAGGCAAAGAGAATGGACCGCTTCACTCAGTTTGCGCTGAGCGCGGCGCTTGACGCGGTAAAGGACAGCGGCTCGGCGTTTTCGGACATCGATCCCTACCGCGCGGGAGTTATTATCGGCGTTGGAGTCGGAGGACTGAATCTCACTGCCGAAACTCATAAAACATACATGGAAAAAGGCCCGGACAGGATATCCGTTTTCTTCGTTCCGATGATGATAAGCAATATGGCGGCAGGAACGGTAGCCATGAAAACGGGCTTTAAGGGAGCGAATTTCTGCACCACCACAGCCTGCGCGTCGTCAACTCACGCTGTCGGAGAGGCGTTCCGAAAAATAAAGGACGGATACTTGGACGTATGCCTCACGGGCGGTTCGGAGGCGTGCGTAAGCGAATTCGGACTGGGCGGCTTCAATAATATGAAAGCACTCACGCGTTCGGACGATATCAGCCGCTGCTCGATCCCCTTTGATAAGGAAAGAAGCGGATTCGTTCTGGGCGAGGGAAGCGGCGTGCTGGTTCTCGAAGAGCTTGAACACGCAAAAAAAAGAGGCGCAAGGATATATGCGGAAATATCGGGCTACGGCGCAACGGCGGACGGCTATCATATGACAAGTCCGTCCCCTACGGGAGAAGCGGCGGCTATGGGAATGAAGCTCGCCATGGAGGAAGCGGGTCTTACTCCCGCAGACGTTGATTATATAAACGCTCACGGCACATCGACGGGGCTTAACGATAAGTATGAAACGACAGCGATAAAGATTGCTCTCGGAGAGTACGCGAGGAAAGTTCCCGTAAATTCGACAAAATCACTTTTGGGGCATCTTCTGGGGGCTGCGGGTTCGGTTGAGGCGATCGCCTGCGCATTGCAGCTGAAGGACGGATTTATTCATAAAACGGCGGGATATCGGGTGCCTGATCCCGAATGCGATCTTGATTATGTGACCGAGGGACTTCGCAAGGCTGATATCAAAACGGCTCTTTCAAATTCTCTGGGCTTCGGCGGACATAACGCAACGATCTGTTTAAAAAAGTATGAATAAGAGGTGTTGACTTTGAGCGAAACCAAAAACAGTGAATACATCCGCGGCGTAAGCCTTGAAAATCTGGAGAAGCTTGCGCGCATAATAAAGGAAAACGGACTTGAAGAGATCAAAATAACGGACAAAAGCGTGATAATAAAGGGAAAAAGATGCCCTCCGCCTCCTCCCGCACAGCATAGCCCTTCGGAAGTTCCGCTTATTAATTTGCCTTTCATAAAGGATACTACGCCCGTAAAGGAAGCATACGCGGAAAAAAATGTACAGTCGGATGAGGAAATAAGCGGAAACGCCGTCAGATCCCCAATAGTCGGAACATATTACGGTGCGCCCGCTCCCGGAAAGCCTCCGTTTGTGAGGGAAGGACAAAGCGTTAAAAAAGGCGATGTTATAATGATAATAGAATCCATGAAGCTTATGAACGAGGTGCAGAGCGAATTTGACGGAATCGTAAAGAAAATTCTCGTCAAGGACGGCGAGAGCGTTGAGTATGATCAGACTATCATGATAATCGGATAAATACGGAGGAAAAAATGGAACTTGCAAAAGAACAGATAAAAGAAATAATCCCTCACAGAGACCCGTTTCTGCTTATCGACAAGATAACGGAAATGGAACCGGGAAAAAGATGCGTCGCGGAAAAATATATGTCGGAGGACGAATTCTGGTTTAAGGGACATTTCCCGAATTACCCCGTAGTGCCGGGAGTACTCATGGTTGAAATGCTCGCTCAGGCGGGCTGTGCGGCAATGCTCAGCCTCCCCGAAAATAAGGGAAAGACGGGATTTTTCGGCGGGATAAAGGAAGCAAAATTCCGCCGTCAGGTCGTGCCGGGGGATACCCTCAGGCTTGAGGTCGAGATAATAAAGGTAAAGGGTCCTGTCGGCGTGGGAAAGGGAACAGCAACGGTAAACGGCGAAAAGGCAGTGACCGCGGAGATAACCTTCGCGATAAAATAACGGGCGGCGTCCGCTGTTTCACAGACGAAATCAAACAGTAATAAAACGGAAGGAATCTTATTATGATTAATAAGGTGCTTATTGCAAACAGAGGCGAAATAGCCGTAAGAATAATAAGAGCGTGCAGAGAGCTTGATATAAGAACGGTCGCGGTGTTTTCCACGGCGGACAGAAACAGTCTCCACGCGAAAATCGCCGATGAAGCGGTCTGTATCGGAGGAGCGGCGGCTAAGGACAGCTATCTCAATATGAAAGCCGTCATCGCGGCGTGCGAAATAACGGGAGCGGACGCGGTACATCCTGGCTTCGGTTTTCTTTCGGAGAACGCCCGATTTGCCGATATGTGCCGCAAATGCGGGATCGTTTTCATAGGACCGTCTCCCGAATCCATAGATATGCTCGGCAACAAGGCGGCGGCAAAGGCTGCCATGAAAAAAGCGGGAGTTCCCGTTATTCCCGGTTCGGACGGCAGGGTGGACAGTATAGAGGATATCAGAAGAAACGCGGAGGAAATAGGCTACCCTCTTATGATAAAAGCATCGGCGGGCGGCGGAGGAAGAGGAATACGACTCGTTAAAAACGATGAGGAGCTTATCAGAGAAGCTCTCGCGGCAAAACAGGAGGCTCTTAATTTCTTCGGCGACGACAGCATTTATATGGAGAAATTCATAGAAAATCCAAAGCATATCGAGTTTCAGATCCTTGCCGATAATTTCGGGAATACTGTCTATCTCGGCGAGAGGGACTGCTCAATGCAGAGAAGAAATCAGAAGGTTCTTGAAGAAACTCCCTCCGTAATAATGACCCCCGATCTTCGGAAAAAAATGGGAGAAGCTGCGGTAACAGCCGCAAAGATATGCAGCTATACAAACGCGGGAACGATAGAATTTCTTGTCGATAAGAACAGGAATTTCTATTTCATGGAAATGAATACGAGAATTCAGGTTGAACATCCGATAACCGAGGCGGTCACGGGGATAGATCTTGTCAAGTCTCAGCTTAAAATAGCCGACGGCGAGGCTCTTCCGTTCAAGCAGGAGGATATCGAAATACGCGGACACGCGATAGAGTGCAGAATAAACGCGGAAAATCCCGAAAAGGGCTTTCGTCCGTGTCCCGGAAAGATACAGGCGATACACACTCCGGGAGGACCGGGGATA
This sequence comes from uncultured Ruminococcus sp., assembly GCA_964501705.1. GTDB lineage: Bacteria > Bacillota > Clostridia > Oscillospirales > Ruminococcaceae > RGIG4694. Next base: position 14,864 of record CAZCUQ010000009.1, read on the forward strand.
CGAATTGACAGCTCCGCTTACGACGGCTGTACGATAACGCCGTATTATGACAGTATGATAGCAAAGCTCATAGCTTACGCTCCCACGAGGGAGGAGGCTATCGCTAAGATGAAATGGGCGCTTGCGGAATTTATCGTCGAGGGAGTTGACACAAATATAGACTTTGAACTTGAACTTATCAGAGATCCCGAATTTATTAAAGGAACATACGATATAGGCTATCTTGCGGGGAGAAAATAGATATGCGGAAAACCTGTCCTCTTTGCGGAGAAGCGGCTGTCAACGGAAAATGTACGAAATGCGGATATACACTTCCCGTTGAGGCGGAGCTTGACGCTATGTCGGGTATATACGATCTTGAACCTTCGGATTATCCGCAGGACGATGAAAGCGTGAGAAACGCTCTTCCGCCGATAGAAAAAGCGGAGGAATACGATACTCTTCCGGGCGTTGAGTATGAGGATTTCGTTCCGAACGAGCCTCTCGGAGCAGAGTATCGAAATCAGGATGTATCACTTGAAAAAAACCTTGTAAAGCTTGCCGAAAGAGAAGAAAACGTAAAACGCTTCAAGGTGGTATCCGACACGTATTCTTCCGCGGGAAAAAGCGCGCGAATGCCCTCGGCGGGCGAATATGTCGGGAATGTGAACGGGCAGTATCAAAACGTGAACGCGTCACAGGCAAACGGGCAGTTTAACCAAAGTGCGCCGAAGCGGGTTATTCATGTGTTTGACAGCGGCAAAATGAGGGCGGCTGCTGTGATTCTGTCGATTCTTTTCCCGATTATCGGGGTAGTTCTCGGAATAATGTTCATGAGATCACCCGACAGGGAAAAAGATTACGGATTCGGAAGAATGCTTCTTATAATCGGAATTTTAAGAATATTTCTGTAGATTTGAAAAAAATGTATTGACAAAATTTAAAAATATAGTATAATGTATATGTTATATCAGAGAAAGGAGAGCAGATATGCTTGAGGATTTGCTGGGCGTCGTTACCGCAAGATTTAACAGCTCTTCAAAGGAAAAACACGAAAATGAGGGAAAAAGCAAGGTAGATATCCCGAAAGGTCTTTTGTATAAATGTCCGAGGTGTTCGGGCGTCTGTATGTCAGACGAGCTGAAGCAGAATCTCGGAGTATGCCCGTCCTGCGGGTATCATTCGAGGATAACGGCGGAGGAAAGGCTTCTGCTCACCGCCGACGAGGGTTCTTTCAGGGAATTTGACGCGGGATTGACAAGCTGCAATCCCATAGATTTTCCGGGATACGAACAGAAACAGGAAGAACTGCGTAAAAAAACAGGTCTTAAGGACGCCGTAATTACGGGTGAATGTACCATCAGAAACAGAAAATGCGTTATCGGAATTATGGATTCGCGATACCTGATGGCTTCAATGGGCAGCGTTGTCGGAGAAAAAATAACAAGAGCCTTTGAGTACGCGACGGAGAAAAAACTTCCCATAGTGCTTTTCACCTCTTCGGGAGGAGCAAGAATGCAGGAGGGAATTGTTTCTCTCATGCAGATGGCAAAAACTTCCGGCGCCGCCGCAAGACACAGCGCAGCGGGACTGTTATATATCACAGTGCTGACAGACCCGACAACGGGCGGAGTTACCGCGTCGTTTGCGTCTCTTGGGGATATCATTATAGCGGAGCCGAAGGTGCTTGTCGGCTTTGCGGGCAGAAGAGTTATCGAGGGAACGATAAAACAGCGTCTGCCGGAGGATTTCCAGTCGGCTGAATTCATGCTCTCGCACGGCTTCTGCGATATGATCGTCGACAGAAAAAACATGAAGAGAACTCTGGCGCATATCATAAGTCTTCACGGATATGAAAAAATCACCGAAAAGGAGCGTGTATAAATGTCCTCGGCATGGGAAAGAATGGAGATCGTCCGCCATAAGGACAGACCTACCGTAAGGGATCTTATCCCGCTTATCTTCAACGATTTTTTCGAGCTTCACGGAGACAGGCTCTACGGAGACGACGGAGCCGTAATGGGAGGAATCTGTCTTCTCGGAGAAACTCCCGTGACGCTTATCGCACAGGTCAAGGGGAGAAATCTGAACGAGAACAAGGCTTCAAATTTTGCAATGCCTCATCCCGAAGGCTACAGAAAGGCACTCAGACTCGCGCATCAGGCGGAAAAATTTCACAGACCCGTGCTTTGCTTTATCGACACGCCCGGTGCTTTCTGCGGGGTTGAAGCGGAAAAACGCGGTCAGGGAGAAGCAATAGCCAGAAGTATCGAGGAGTTTATGATGCTTAAAACTCCCGTTATATCGGTGGTTCTGGGTGAGGCGGGAAGCGGAGGCGCACTCGCGCTGGGAGTGTGCGATTCCCTTGCGATGCTCTCCAACGCGATCTATTCGGTAATATCACCGCGCGGCTTTGCGTCCTTATTATGGAAAGACGCGGGCAGAGAAAAGGAAGCCGCCGAAATAATGAAAATAACAGCCGAGGATCTTGTAAATCTCGGCGTCTGCGACAGTATTATAGAAGAACCGGACGGCGGCGCTCATGTTAACGCAAAACAAACTGCCGAAAATATACAAAAATTTTTGTTAAAAACGCTGAAAGAAAAATCTCGTATACCTATTGACGAATTGCTTAATCAAAGGTATACTAAATTCAGAAAAGTCGGAGAGTTCTCGGAAGGAAGAGAAAGCTTCGACCCCGAGGGAGAAGATCTTAATTCTTCCGACAGCGAATATTCGCTTTAATAACGATTATAGAGGCTATGCCTTTATATAAAATTCAAGAGAGAATGGAGGAGTTATTTCCGATGGTATTTGATACTGTAAAAAAAATTATCGTCGATCAGCTTGACGTTGACGAGGATAAGGTGGTTTCGGGCGCGGTTATACAGGAAGATCTGGGAGCGGATTCACTGGACGTCGTTGACCTGGTAATGTCACTTGAGGAAGAATTCGACATCGAGATCCCCGATGAGGCTGTTCAGAATATAAAAACAGTCGGCGACATCGTTAAGTACATTGAGGATAATCAGTAAACTACTGAAAAAACAGCCTGCGGAGCGTTTGCAGTTTCCGCGGGTTATTTTTATAACGCTGTCGCAGAAAAAAGAAATCGGGTGATTAATACGGATACAGAGGTACTTAAAAATTTTGTGGAAATAATCGAAAACGGCAGTATAACGGCGGCTTCAAAAAAACTGTACGTTACGCAGGCTACTTTAAGTATGCAGCTTAAAAATCTCGAAAAGGAACTGGGAGCGGTGCTGCTTATCCGCTCGGCTCACGGACTGTCGCTTACGGAATCCGGGAAAATTCTCTACAGAAGAGCCAAAAGCATAACAGCGGCGGCAGCGTCGATGAAAAACGAAATATCCGAAGCGGAAAACGGCGAAACGGGAAGAGTGAGAATCGGAATTTTGTCCGAAGAGGGAATATCCTCCGCTTCTGAAATAATAAGAGGCTTTTACGAAAAATTTAAAAATGTAAGATTCGAGTTTTACGAGGGCAGCGAAAGAGAACTTACGGAGCTTATCGGCGCGGGAGCCGCAGGAGCGGCCGTGCTCCGCACTCCCTGCACCCTTTCGTCGGATATGAACATTATCAGAATAAAAAGCGAAAAAACAGCGGCTGTTTATTTTGACGGAGAATATCCCGCCGAAGCCGATATCTCCGTATTGTCTTCGGGGAAGATCGCCGTGATGAGAAAATATCTCGGCGTTTACCGAAGGCTTTTTTCCGAAAAAGCAAAAAAGAATAAACAGTTTATCCCGCCGGAAATATCCGTGATAGCCGACGGCGCGGAAACGGTTATCAAAAGTGCGGTATACGCCGCCGCTTTCGGAATAGTGCCTCTGTCCGCTGCAAAATTTTGCGGAGAAAAGCATATCGTTTTAAGCGAGGACGTTCTATGCACGGAAAGAATAGTCGTTTCGGCGGGAGGAAATAAGCAGAGTGCCGCCGAAAGGCTTTTTACCGACTATGTATCATCGCTTTCAAAGCAAAGCTCGCAGATGTCCGCTCCGTTGTAGTAGTATCTGATGATGTCTTCGTATGTATGACCCGCCAGCGCAAGCTCCTTTGCGCCATACTGACTTAATCCCACGCCGTTTCCTCTGCCCTTGCAGTCCACAGTGAGGACGCCGTCCTCGGGATAGGAAAAGGTGAAATTTGCGGAGCTTAAAGAAAAAATTGTACGAAAATCGCTTCCGCTCACGGTTTTTTCTCCGAATGAGAGGAAAAGAACGCTCCCGACGCTGCTTTTTTCCGCTATGCGAAGCTCGGACAATGAGAGAAGCTTCATGCTTTCGTCATTGTAAAACGCGGACAGTCTCGCTCTTACTTCCGCTTCGGTGAAGGAATACGAGGAATAAAAATCGGGAGAGCTTTCGTCAAAAGCGCTGTCAGCCGATATAAGATAAGGTATGCTTTCTCCCCAAAGTTCTTCGGCGCTTTCTGTTTTTCCCGCCGATACCGCGTGAAAAACCGCGATTATCGGCTCGCCGTCAAAAACAATGACTTTATCGGAAACGGCGTTTGCGGCGGCGGATATCTTCTCAAAGGCTTTTTCGTAGGAATCGCCGTAAAGATCACGCGCTTCTTCCTCCGTGAGAAATTTCGGATACTTTGAAAAATCATCGGATATATATGCTCCCATAAGTTCCGCTGTCGGTCGGAGAATTTCTTCCTCCCGTCTTCTGACGGCGTAGGTCTTAGCCGCGAGAGCCTGCGCCCTCAGAGCCTCATCGGGATAATCGGCGGGCATTTCCGCAAAAAGCGCTCCTATGACGTATTCATCGTCGGACATCGATATTATCCCGCCCGTTTCGGTTTGCAAAACGAGGAATTCCTCCGCAGAATGTGATACGTATACGTTTTTATCCGCAGACGCTCCGTTATTTGCGGGACGCTCTTCGGGCAGAGCGGCGTTTTTTATTTCCGCGCGGTATTTCGCGGCGCACAGAAAGGCAAAAAACAAAACTGTGAAAGCACAAATGATCTTAAATAGATTTTTCATGGTTTTTCTCCTTTGTTATGAAAATTAAGGAATAAATTTGGCATAAATCCTATTGACATTTTGAAATTAATATAATATAATTATATTGTACATTATTTTTTGCGATTTTTCAGTCGAAATCAAGCACTGTTATGCAAAATATACAAATAAAATCAAAGGAAGGTATCAGGTATGACAAAATCCTCCGAAGGGATCTCGATCGGACTTCCCAAGAAGTTTTCCATGTTCATCTATATTGTTACGCTGGTGCTTGCGGTCGCCGCGAGAACATGGCAGTTGCTTACAAACTTAAACTACAACACCGGCAGGTATATCGATGAAAATCCGCTGAAGAATTTTCCGATGTTCATACTTGTCATCGGAATGGTTCTGTGCGGACTTGTCACGGCTTTCGGTCAGGCGCACGACAAGGTCATAGACGAATGTATTCTTATAAATTCGTGGAGACTTCGCTACGACAGGCTGAATAAGAAAATGCCTATGAGCGCGGCGTATTGCTCGCTTATTATGTGCCTTTTGCTTGTCGCCGAGATAATTTTCAACTTCGGTCAGAAAATAAGCTATAATCTGAACGAAAAAAGCAAGATACTCGATGAGGACGAGCGCGACGCGTACAGCGTGTTTACAGGCTTTACCGCGTGGGATTTTATCGAATCGGTAATAATTCTGCTTGTTTTTCTGCTGTTTCTGACAATGGCGATGAATATTATAAAAAAAGAAGGTCTTTCCAGGGCTAACTGCGCTTCGATGAGCGTTTTTGCGGCATGGAAGGTCTGCTCTATATTTATGATGTTCTCGGAAAACAATATAATAGCAAATTCCTCTTTAAGAGTATACGATCTCATGACGGCGATTCTTTCAACTCTCTTCTTTGTGAAGGTCGCGAGACTCTTTGAGGGCATGGAAAAGAAACATACGCGCTTCTGGGTCACAATGCTCGGATATCTTACATCGATTGTCGCGGCAATGACCACTCTTCCGAGATATATTCTTCTGCTTATCCCGACCGGCTATGATGACAGACTGAGTATGGCAATGCCGAATATCAGCGATGTCGGTCTGTTCCTTGTTCCCGCAGCCATGGTTTCCGTCTTCTGGACGTCCTACACCTACAGGGAAATGAGCAAGGGCGTGACAGGAACAAAAAGATGGGCTCTTAACGCAAGACCAAAAGAAATCGATATGGACGATATTGACATTGAAGGCGTTGATACAGATACGATTTAAATTCATAAAAAGGAGTGAGCCTTTATTTACTCGCTCCTTTTCTTGTAAATTGTTAAATCTGCGCCGCATAACATTACTGTGATCGGTGGGGGCGTTCATTATTATAAAAAAAATCAAAAAAGCCGCGGCTGTTTTTTTTATGCCGATTGTCTGTGCGGCGTTATGTTCCTGCACGGTGTTTTCCTCGGCGGAAAATCTTCTGACTCCGCCCGCTCTTTCAGAAGAACAGGCGGCTGTCTATAAGGCGCTGTGCAAGGAAACGGGAAAAAATATAAATCTTGTTTTTCCGTCATCGGGAGATATACGCTCGGCGTATGTTTTCTCCGACTTCGACTCGGACGGAGACGATGAAGCGGCTGTTTTTTACAGATTGGCGGACGGAGGAGAAAATTCCGTCAGAGTAAATATCCTTGACAAAACGGAAAACGGTTCATGGCGTTCGGTATATGATCTCTCCGGCAAGGGAGAAGGAATAGGAACGGTTCGGACCGAGACTGTCGGAGGTTCCGGGAAAATATATCTCTGTACGGAATATGAACTGCTCGCCGCGGACAATAAAATACTTGAGATTTATTCCTATGAAAACAACCGGCTGAAAACCATTTTTTCCGATTCCTGCACGGAATATTTCATCACCGACTTCAATGGCGACGGAAAGAATGAACTTACGGCGGCTGTCATGGGTACGGAAAACGAGCCTCCGAGAGTATATATGGCTGCCGAAACGGACGACGGAACAATAAAGGAGGTTTCGGCGGCAAGGCTTGTCGGCGATTTTACCGAGATCCAAAATATTACCCCCGGACTTGTCGGGGAGAATACTCCCGCCCTGTTTATAGACGAAAGCTCTCCCGATGGCAGACTTTCGACCGAGATAGTTTACAGCGTATCGGGTATTCTCCGTAATCCATCCGATGTTGAAAACAGTACCGTTGCGGAAGATACCAAAAGAGGCGCAAGATATTTTTCCATGGACTGCGACGGCGACGGGATAGTCGAGATCCCCGTGACAGAGACGGCTCCCGGATACGAAAACAGCGAGGAGAAGCTTCTGCTTACAAAGTGGTGCGTTTTCTACAACTACGGGATAACCGAGAAATATATCGGCTGGTACAATATGTCCAAGGGATATTCCCTTATGTTCCCCGGAAGATGGGAGGGTCTTGTCACCGTAAGGACAGACGCTTCCACAGGTGAATCGGTTTTTTGCAGATACGACGGCTCCGTTGAGACAAGTACGGAGCTGCTGCGTATAACTTCCTGCGAAAAGGTCGATACGGAGCTTTATATGAATTCGGGCTGGCAGCTTATTTTGGGGAACGAAAGCGCTGATTTTCTCGTGAAATTTTCGGACGATGAAAATGAACCCCTCGTTCTCACAATGAGCGAAATAATGAATAATTTTTTTATTTACTGAGGAAAATTTATGAGAAATAATAAATCTGTAAAAAAGGAAAAAGGCTTTAAATCGAAAATAGGCGGTCAGGCGCTTATCGAGGGAATTATGATGCGGGGAATAGATACGGCGTCTATGGCGTGCAGACTTCCCGACGGCAGCATTGATGTCGAAACGTGGAAAATACGCGGAGGAAAAAACGCTCCGTGGTATACTAGAGTACCCTTTGTGAGAGGCTGCTTTAATTTCGGGATCTCGCTTTACGACGGAATGAAATGCATGATCAAATCCGCCGAAAAACAAACAGACGACGATGAGGAAGAAGATCCCGAAGAAATGAGCCGATTTGAAAAATGGCTCTCAGCGAAGCTTGAGGGTGAACACGGCAAACAGATAATGGATACTATAATGATCGCGGTGTGCGTTATTTCCATGGTTATTGCGGTGTGCGCGTTCAAATTCGTGCCTGCGCTTCTTTCATCGTTTCTCGGAAAGGCGGGAGTTCCCGAAAGAGGTCTTGCGGTGTTCGAGGGACTTTTCAAGATAGCTCTTCTTGTGGGATATATGGGAGCAATGTCCAATGTCGGATCTATGAGGACTACATTTATGTATCACGGAGCGGAGCATAAAACCATTTTCTGTTATGAACACGGAAAAGAACTTACGGTTGACAATGTAAGGGAGGAGATCCGCTTTCATCCGAGGTGCGGGACAAGCTTTATTCTCATTGTTGCGATCATCGGAGTGTGCGTGGGAATGTTTCTTCCGTGGAAAAATATCTTCGTGCGTTTCGGGCTGTCGATGCTGCTTCTGCCCGTCGAGGCTTCCGTGGCATATGAGATAATTCGCGTCGCGGGAAGATTCGATAATCCCGTCACAAGGATAATTTCCGCTCCGGGACTGTGGCTCCAGAGAATAACCACCAAAGAACCTACCGACGCAATGATAGAAGTGGCTATAGCCGCTCTTACGCCGTGTATCCCCGAAAATAAAGAGGACGACAGATGGTAAACGGGGAACTTTTCGCCGAAATAAAGGGAATCTTAAAAAAAGCGGATATTCCCGATCATGAGTTTGACGCAAGGTGCATAATGGAGGATTTTACGGGCGTCTCCCTGACGGAGATCCTCACTCACCCTGAAAAGGAGATTTCGGCGGATAAGGAAAAAAAGGCTCTCAAAGCCGCGAAAAAACGAGCTTCGGGATATCCTCTCCAATATATTCTGGGGGAATGGGATTTTTTCGGTCTTACGTTTAAGGTCGGCGAGGGAGTGCTTATCCCGCGCCCCGAAACGGAAATACTCACAGAGACTGTGCTTGACTTTTTCAAGGAAAAAAGCGGAGATATCAGCATTGCCGATTTGTGCAGCGGAAGCGGCTGTATCGCGCTGTCTCTCAAGAAAAATCTTTCCGCGGCGGAGATTTTCGCCGTGGAAAATTCCTCGGAGGCAATGAAATATCTTCTTGAAAACATAAGAGAAAATCACCTTTCGGTGAGTGTCATAAAGGGAGATGTTTTCGATTTTGAAAGCTTTCGGGAGAATTTTCGCGCTATGTGCGGCGGGGAAAAAATCCGGAGGCTCTCGTGCATAGTATCGAATCCTCCGTATCTGACGTCGGAAGAAATGACGAATCTCCAAAAAGAGGTGACATTTGAACCGGGCTGCGCTCTTGACGGAGGAAACGACGGACTTGATTTCTATCGTATAATATCCTCCGTGTGGAGTGAGATTTTGGAAGATAACGGACTCCTCGCCTTTGAAATCGGAGAAACGCAGGGGGCATCTGTTCGGAAAATTATGGAAAATAACGGCTTTGAAAATGTTAAAATTCAAAAGGATTTTTCGGATAATGACAGAGTGATATTCGGAACAAAAAGGAAAAAGGAATAATTTTTGAGGCTTCGGAAACAATAAGAATGTCGGTAATGCGCGATTTCTTATGCGAAATTATCGTTCACGAAAAATTCATCTTTAATGCATTATTTTCATTTTTTTGTGAATTCTGTCGGTGATTTCGCGAAAAACTTGAAAAAAAACTGTTAGAATTAGTCTTGTATATCATAAAATCATGTGGTATAATAAATCATAGCATAAAATGCTTGATAAAAAAATCAATTTAAAATGGAGGAACAAAACTATGAAAATCAAAAAGATCCTTGCGGCTCTTACCGCTTGCGCAGCAGCACTTTCCATGACAGCAGTCAATTCCTTTGCGGCAGGTCTTGAAGAAGAAGCCGAGGTAGTGACAGAGGACACAGCCGAGGATGAGGTTATCGACGAGGAAGAGCCTGAAGAAGAAGATTGGGAAGAAGAAGAAGATTGGGAAGATGAGGAATGGGAAGAAGAAGAAGATTGGGAAGATGAAGATTGGGAAGATGATACAGACGAAGAAACGGAAGAGGAAACCGAAGCCGAAACAGAGTCTGAAACAGAATCCGCAGCGGAATCTTCTCCCAAGACAGGCAACGCTCCCGTTGCTCTTGCCGTAATTCCCGTTGCTCTCGCGGCGGCAGCAGTGGTTGCGAAGAAGTCCAGATAAAATACAAAAAATAAAATATCGGATATGCCCGCTTTGTGAAAAAAAACGGGCATATTTTGTCAAAGAAAAAAAGAGAAAAGTGAAAGGAAAACGTCCGAAGGAAGAATCGCTGTCATGCTTTCGGACGGTGAAAAAATTTATGAAAAGCAAGGCTTTTGTACAGTCCGCCGTTTTTGCTCTCGCACAGAGTGTCACGGGTATTTGCGTGTACGCTGCGGGAAGTGTTCCCGCGCCCGATACGGGAAATGTCAGCCCTGCGGCTTATCTCGTTCCTGCGGTTATTTTTGCTGTTTCCGTCATAGCGGGGAAAAAAGGCAGGAAAAAGTAAGTAAACGATTAACTTTACATAAATAAATGCTTTAATGTGTACAAAATTTACAAACCGAATTATGAAAATTTGTGAATTCATATATAGATTTTTGCGAATTCCTATGATATAATGAATATTGAAAAAAAGTGGGCAATCGTCTGCTATTATGAAAGGATGTTATTTTGATGAATATGAAAAAAATTTCCGCCGCATTGCTCGGCGGCGCAGTTGCGGCATCCGCGCTTTCCCTCAGCATTTCCGCGGAAGATCCCATCAAGGCTCTGATCTGCTATACCGACACAAACTGGGAACACACGGAAATGGGCAGCTATGACAACGCTGTTGATATCACGGGTGACGGTCAGTATACCATTACTACGACCGTTCCTGCCGGTACAGCCGAGATCGGCGTTTTCTGCATTGATTTAGAGGGAATGTGCACCGAATATCCCGACGCTACGGCTACTCTCGATTCAGTTCAGATCGACGGAGCGGACGTTACTTTCGATGCGTCCAAGATCATTTACGGTGATATCGAGGAAAAGGGCAACTACAGAATTGAGATCTACAATATGTACGGTGACTCGAAGGATGACCCCGGCTTTAATGCTGCTGTCTCCGTAAATGAGTCTATTTCCGTGACATTTACCGTTGCCGGTATGGGCGGTTCGGCAGAGGCAGAGGCAGAGGCAGAGGCAGAGGCAGAAGCTGAAGCCGATGCTGAGGCTGAAACCGATGCCGAGGCTGAAGCGGCTGCCGAGACTGATGCTCCCGCTTCGGACGGAGCGACACAGTCTGCGGAAACAGGCAACGCTTCTGCGGCGCTTATTGCCGCTGTTATGGCTGTTGCGGGCGCTGCAGCCGTTGTTTCCAAGAGAAAATAATTCGGCTTTTACGGGCGGGAAGTGTAATGCTTTTACACTTCCCGCTATTTTGATGTTTTTATTGGCGAATCGCTTGGAGGTTGACAAATGCACATTTTACATTCCTTTTGTAACTCTTTGTTGATAAGTACTGTTTTATTTTTAACATTTTGTTGAAAATGTCAATAGAATATTTTGAAAAATAGTGATATAATCATATAGTATAAAGATAACTGTATTTTTTTACAGAGCATTATTAGGAGGAATCATAAATGAAAAGTTCAAGAATATTTGGCGTTGTATCTGCAGCGGCTGTTGCTTTTGCCGCCGCTAGCGTCGGCGCATATGCGGCAGAAACAAAGGGCAGCGTTACTATGTCAGACTCATCGTGGTGGACACAGTCATTTCTTATTAATACAGAAGAGGGTAAGACTGTTGCTGATTTTTTTGGAGACGTAGACTATAATTCTGATTTCACAATCACATTCACGGGAACCGGTGATTTCCTCGTTGGCTACAACGGTGCTGACGGCAATTGGAGCCAGTCAAAAGCTTCCGAATGTGGCGGAAAGATAGTTGTGAAGAAAGCAGATTTCACGGAAAATGTTGATGATTGGAGTCTTTTAGTTGCGCTAAGTAATGCTGATGGACAGGAATACACCATTAAGTGGACTATTACAGGCGAGGACAAGCCCGCAGAGAGCGATTCCGCCGAGGAAACAGAAGCACCCGTTGAAGATGCAGGTGAATTTATCCCCGCAGATGAGGACGCAGTCGAGGAACTCGATGAAGTGGTATTTGAAGATGAATTCGATTACGAGGATGTTGAGGAGGATATCGATGATGCCGCTCCCATTGCTGCGGATATCCCCGCTGAGGAGGATTTCACAAGCGCTCTTGACGCAGACGGATTTGTCAAGGTTTCCGATGGCGGCACTTCTTCCGGCTGGGGTCAGGCTGTAAAGCTCCCCACATATGCTAATATCGCTGAAGACGAAGTTCCCGAAGCTGATATTTTCTATGCTTCACTCCTTAATGAAAATACCGCCGTTGTCGTTACATATGAATCCGATCAGGCTCCCGAACTCATTCTCCAGAGCTGGAGCGGCGGCGAAGGCTGGGCAAAGGTTCCCGTCAACGAAACTTATTCGTCCGATGGAGTTGCTGTTTTCACATATGACTATATGACCGCAATGTACGGAACGGACGATTTCTCTACTGTTGACTGCGTATACATTGGCGATACGGGCGTTGATCTTACGGTAAGCGAGGTCAATATTGTTGACATTTCCACTCTCGGCGGCGCGGGTGAAGCGGCCGAAGAGGATGCGTCTGAAGATACAGCGTCTGAAGATACAGCGTCTGAAGATACAGCGGCTGCGGAATTCTCTGCTCCCGCAGAAACAACTGTTAAAACGGATGTTCCCAATACAGGCAATATGTCTGCGGCTGCTCTCGCGGGTATCCTTGCTGTTGCGGGTTCTGCCGCGCTGGCTCTCAGAAAGAGAAAGTAATTCCGTCTTTCCCGAATACTGTTTTTAATGCCGCTGCGGCATATTCCGCAGCGCGTTAAATATATCAAATTAAAAGAGTTATGATGTATCATAACGGTAAAAAACACCATACTTCATTATGTGTGTTGAATGGAGGAAAATCAAATGAACAAGGTTAAGAAGATTATTTCCTGTGCTGCTGCTGCGGCTCTTGCCGCATCGATTTCCGCTGTTCCGTCTTCCGCTATCGAAGCGGGCGCTACAGTTGTTGATTTCGAGGACGGCGACTGCTCTTTTGTTTACATGAATGTGGACGACGGCGCTGACGATTCCATCATTTCCGTTGAGGATTATGACGGCTCCAAGCAGCTTAAAATCGATGTACAGGATCACACTCTCGTTCCCAAGGTCTGGTTCGATATCTATTCGATGATGGATAAGGCTTCTGCTCCCAACATCAACAGCATTGAATTCGATCTTACTCTCGTTCCCAAGAACGAGAATGAGGCTGTAGGCTGGGCAGGCGGCGCAATCGGCGCTGCGGGCAAGGCGGGCGAACAGACTGACCCCGACTGGTCTCAGGGCGACTGGTCCTGCGATGATGAGAACGCTTACACAGAAGGTATGGCGGCAAAGGTTCACTGCGAGAGAAAGTTCCTTCTCCCCTCTCAGAAGTATACCGAGACAAGTGAAAGCCCCTTCTTCGGTCTTATGAGATGGGCAGGCGAAACCGATTACGTAATGTATTTCGATAATATCGTATTCTATGACAGTGACAAGAATCCTATCACTCTTGGAGTATCCGGCGGTTCCGAAGAGGCTGCAGCTGAGACGGAGGCTGCCGCTGAAACAGAAGCTGCCGATGAAGCAGCAGCAGCTGCTGTCGAGACTGAAGCTGTCGCTGAAACAGAGGCTGCTCCCGCTTCCGATAATACTACCGCATCCGCTTCTACAGGAAACACTGCCGCTGCCGCTATCGTTGCTGTTATGTCTGCCGCTGCTGTTGCTGCCGTTGTTTCCAAGAAGAGAAAGTAATTATTATTTAGTATTCTTTGAATTATATGAGAGCGAAGAAAGTTTCTTCGCTCTCTTTTTCATTAGAAATTTATTAAAATCGTTGATTTTCCGAAAATAGTATGTTATAATTAATAGCAGAAAATTAGTATTCGGACGTTTTTATGAAAAATTAAGGAGCTGATTTAAATGTACAGCCTGTATCTCTCGTCGGTTTCTCCCGCAACGGGAAATGTCGAACCTATCGTCTATATTATCATCGGCATTGCCGCAGGCGTTCTTATAATCGCAACAACGGCTGCGGGAATTATCTCAAAGAAAAAAAAGAAATAATTATTTGAAAGGTTGATTTGAAATGGGACTTATCAGGGCAGCGGTATCATCCGTAAGCGGAACACTGGCGGATTCATGGCTTGAAGTCATCGAACCCGATAATATGACCTCGGAAACGCTTATTTGCAGAGGCGTTCCCGTAAGAAAGGGAAAAGGCTCAAATACGAAAGGCTCTTCTGATGTTATTTCAAACGGCTCGGTAATTCATGTTTTCTCAAACACGATGATGATCCTCGTTGACAGCGGAAAAATTGTCGATTACAGCGCACAGGAGGGCTATTATCAGATTAATAATTCAAGCGCTCCGTCTCTTTTCGGCGGCGAGATCGGCGAAACAGTTAAGGATACCTTTGAAAGATTTAAATTCGGCGGAGTTCCATCCTCCTCGCAGAGAGTTTACTATATAAATCTTGCCGAGGTCAAGGGCTTTAAATTCGGAACGAAAAACGCTGTCAATTATTTTGACAATTTCTATAATTCCGAGTTGTTTTTACGCGCTCACGGAACATATTCCCTGAAAATAACAGACCCCTTGAAATTTTACGCTGAATTTGGTCAGAACGGCGTTTCGAGAGTTGATATGTCAAATATTAACGGTCAGCTTCTCGATGAATTCCTGGATGCTCTTCAGTCGGCAATAAATCAGATGTCGGTTGACGGCGTGAGAATTTCTATGATAACTTCAAAATCAAGAGAGCTTTCAAAATATATGGCGAAAACTCTTGACGATGACTGGAAAAACCTGCGCGGAATCGAGATATGCTCTGTCGGAATTGCAAGCATTTCCTACGATGACGAATCCAAAAAGCTTATTAATATGCGTAATCAGGGCGCTATGATGTCCGATCCCACTGTAAGAGAGGGCTTCGTTCAGTCAAATATCGCCGAGGGACTTAAAAATGCTGGCTCCAATACCGGGGGCGCGGGTCAGGCGTATGTTGCTATGGGTATGGGAATGAACGGTGCGGGCGGATTCATGAATGCCGCTTCACGGACAAACGCTATGCAGATACAGCAGCAGACGGCAAATCAGGCGGATGCGAGACAGGCGCAAAATGCCGCAGATCAGTGGAAATGCTCCTGCGGCGCTGTTAATACGGGAAATTTCTGCGGCAGCTGCGGCGCAAAGCGTCCTCAGAACGATACGTGGAAATGCTCCTGCGGTAATGTGAATACGGGAAACTTCTGCAACAACTGCGGCGCAAAGCGTCCTCAGAACAATACGTGGAAATGCTCCTGCGGTAATGTGAATACGGGAAACTTCTGCGGCAACTGCGGTGCTGAGAGGCAGTAAGCATGGCGGAAGCTGTAAATTATTCCTGCCCGAACTGCGGAGGAAAGCTTGTCTTTTCCGCCGAAAAGCAGTTGTTTTACTGCGAGTGGTGTACGTCCGAATTCACACAGGCGGATATGGAGAAAATCAACCTCGAATCTGTCTCCGCACAGGACAGCGCCGCTGTACGGAGATTTGAAAACGAAGCGAATCTCTATATCTGCGACAGCTGCGGCGCTGAGATCATCGCCGATGAAAATACCGCCGCAACTTTCTGCTGCTACTGTCACAGCCCCGTTGCGTTAAAAGGAAGACTTTCGGGGGAATATTGCCCCGAAAAAATTATTCCTTTCGGAAAGACCCGCGAGGAAGCACAGGATAAATTTAAAGAATGGGTCGGGAAAAAATGGTTCGTTCCCGCTGACTTTAAATCTCAGTCAAATATTGAAAAAATTACGGGAATGTATGTTCCGTTCTGGACGGCAAATTGTACGGCGCGCGGCTCCATGAGGGCAAACGGTGAAAGAACACATTCCACTAAGCGCGGAGATACGATAACAACTCATCATGACGTTTATCTTATCGAGAGAAACGTCTGCATGAGACTCGATGGAGTTCCCGCCGATGCTTCGAGAAAAATCGACGACCATCTTATGGATACTATCGAACCTTTTGACTACAGTGCCGCTAAGGATTTCTCCATGTCGTATCTGCAGGGATTCTACGCCGACAAATACGATGTTTCAAAGGAAGAGATCACGCCGCGTATCAAGAAAAGAGTGGATAAATTCGTAAATGAAACTCTCTTGTCAAGCATTGTCGGATATTCATCGGTAGTCCCCCTGGAGCAAAGCTCTGATATGAATATCATGAGGTGGCAGTATATGATGCTTCCCGTATGGTTTCTGAATTACAGGCACGGCGGAAAGGATTACTCCTTCGCGATGAACGGGCAAACGGGAAAATTTGTCGGGGAACTGCCGCTTTCCGTTCCGAGAGTCATTCTGGGAGCTGTTATCACGGCGCTTATTTTCGGGGGAATGGGAGGCGTTTTATTTGCGATGTTCGGTTAAATGGTGTTCTTCATTACTTATTTTCATTCTGACGATGGTCATTTTCCCCGTAAGCGTTTATGCCGAGGGCGCGAGACTTGTTTTCAATGATGTCGGAAACGATCTCAGCGAACAGGAGTATGAGGAAATAAAACGCTTCGCCGAGGATGCCGTAAGCGAAACGGGTTGGAATATTGCCCTGGAATACGACAAGGATGGATATTTTGAATACGAAAAGGACGCGTTTGATTACTGCGTGGATTCGTTTGAGGATATTTTTGGCGGTGACGCGACCGGAATTTATTATTATTTTGCCGACCACTATACTTATCTCATAACATCGGGAGACGCTCAGTATTACATCAGCAAACAGGAAGCGGAAAAAACCGCGCGTCTTGGTGATAACAGCTACAAGGACGGCGAAATCGCACGTTCCGCCAAGGAGGTCATCTTCGGGATAATAGCACAGTATCAGGGCGGGCGCGACAATCCTGCGGGAGGACATGAGGACGAAATAGCCGCAAGGAGCGTCGGGATAGTCTCGGGAGTTATAATCGGCGCTGTAGCCGCACTGATATTTTTTTGCATAGTTCATTCTTCCTACAAGAATAAATCCGTGCCGAGCGTTTCGGAGTATGTGAACAAATCGGAGGGGATCAAGTTTCCCGTTCAAAGAGACGTTTTTGTCAGAAGCTATGTCACAACTCATGTTGAATCTCACAGTTCGGGCGGCGGAGGCGGCGGTTTCTCAAGCGGCGGTCACACGGGAGGCGGAGGAAGAAGGTAAAATTTCCCGCCTCGCCCTGCCCCTTTGTTTTTTACTTCAAGTTATTTCTCATTTGATATTTGTCTTACCGTTTCCGCCCACCTTTTTTCGTTTCAAGTTGCTTTTCATTTAAAGTTACTCTTATCGTTTCCGCCGTAGCTTTTAGTTAGTTATCATTTGTTGTAACTCTGGAGCTTCAGGGGGCAAAGAGGGAACCATAGGGGCGGGGGAACT
>CAZCUQ010000010.1:0-31290 GCA_964501705.1 uncultured Ruminococcus sp.
GGCTCATAAGAATATCGACACAGGAATGGGACTTGAACGTCTTGCCTGCGCTATGCAGGGAGTCGATAATCTCTTTGAAGTGGATACCGTTGCGAATATTATGAAGCATATCAGCAATATTGCGGGAGTAAAATACAAGGAAGATGAAAAGACGGATATTTCTCTGCGCGTTATTACCGACCATATCCGCTCGACCACATTTATGGTGGGAGACGGAGTTACCGTTTCAAATACGGGCAGGGGATATGTTCTCCGCCGATTATTAAGACGCGCGGCTCGTCACGGACGTATGCTCGGAATCAGAGAGCCTTTCCTTTATAAGGTCGCCGATACGGTGATCGATGAGAATAAATCGGCTTACCCCGAACTTGAGGATAAGAGAGATTACATTAAAAAAGCTATTCTCCGTGAAGAAGAAAACTTTGCGAAAACAATAGACGCGGGCAATGATGTTCTCTCGAAAATGCTTTCTTCCGTTGAAAAAGGCGGCGTGCTTTCGGGAGAGAACGCGTTCAGACTTTCCGACACATACGGTTTCCCGATCGACCTTACAAAGGAGATAGCCGCAGAAAAAGGCGTTTCGGTCGATGAAAACGGCTTTGCGGAATGTACCAAAAAAGCAAGAGAGCTTGCCAAGGCTGACCATGCCGCAAAGGGCGGCTCTTCGTGGGATGAAGACGCGTTTGAGGGAATTTCTCTCCCCAAGACCGAGTTTGCGGGATATACCGATTTTGAAGCTTCATCTAAGGTTCTTGCCATTTTTAAGGATAACGAACGCGTGTCTTCCGTAAACGAAGGCGATGAAGCCGTTATCGTCCTTGACAAAACACCTTTCTACGCGGAAAGCGGCGGGCAGGTCGGCGATGAGGGAACGCTTTCGATAGGTGAAAGCTCTTTCTCCGTTACCGATACGAAGAAAACCGCAAACGGTCAGTATCTCCATTTCGGAATTGCAGACGTTGGAGGAATTTCCGAGGGCGATGAAGTAACTGCAGCGGTTGATAAGGAAAGGCGTCTTTCCATCATGAGAAACCACACCTGTGCTCATCTGCTTCAGTCAGCTCTCCGAAGGGTTCTCGGCGACCACGTTCATCAGGCGGGACAGCTTGTGGACAGCGAAAGAGTACGCTTTGACTTCTCACACTTTGAAGCCGTCACGGAGGATGAGCTTAAAAGAATAGAAACAATGGTAAATAAATTCATCTTTGACGCTATACCCGTCACCATGACCGAAATGCCTGTCGAAGAGGCAAGAAAACTCGGCGCTATGGCGCTTTTCGGAGAAAAGTACGGCAGCGTTGTAAGAGTTGTCGAAGCTAAAGGCGCTTCAATAGAGTTCTGCGGAGGAACACATCTTTCAAATACCTCACAGGCGGGACTTTTTAAGATTCTTTCCGAAAGCTCCGTTGCTGCGGGAGTGAGACGTATCGAAGCCGTTACAGGTACGGGAGTGCTTGCTCTTGTCGATTCGTATAAGGATACGATTGTCAGATCCGCACAGGCACTGAAACTCAGCAACTTTACGGAGCTTGAAGCAAAATGCGTTCAGACAGTTGCCGAGTTTAAAGCTCTCGAAAAGGAAAAGGCGGAGCTTAACTCAAAACTTGCGGCATCGTCTCTTGACGGGATCATGGACAAGGCGGAAGATGTTAACGGGGTCAAAGTCGTTACGCTTCTTGTAAAAAATACGGCTCCCGATGTTCTTCGCTCCATGGGCGATAAGATCAAGGATATGAGCGATGACATCGCGGCTGTGATAGCGTCCGACAATTCAAACAGCGGAAATGTTCTGTGTGTATGCGGAAAATCCGCGGTAAAAAAAGGCGCGCACGCAGGCAATATTGTTAAGAGGATAACTTCTCTCACAGGCGGGAAGGGCGGAGGACGTCCCGACAGTGCCATGGGAGGAGCGGGAGATCCGAAAAAGCTTGAAGAAGCTCTCAAAGCTGCAAGCAGCGTTATTTTGGAATTTGTTAAGTAATTTTCTTTACAGCATCATGTGATTTTTTGCTGCTGTACAGAATAGTTCTTTACGGCAGCAAATGAAATAAATAAAAGGAGTGTTTCATTATGAGAAAAGATTTCGGTGCGGGAGCAAAAATTTTTCCGGAGCCTGTGTTCATTATCGGTTCGTATGATGAGAACGGAAAGCCCGACGCGATGAACGCCGCGTGGGGCGGAATGAGCGGCAATTCTCAGATATCTGTCTGTGTTTCAAAAAATCATGTAACTACGGACAATATCAAAAAAACAGGCGCATTTACCGTAAGTTCCGCAACGGCGGACTATGTTTCGGAATGTGATTATCTCGGTATCGTGTCGGCTGCCGGTGAACCGGATAAACTCGGAAAGGCGGGATTTCACACTCATAAATCCGATAAGGTGAATGCTCCCGTAATAGACGAGCTTCCTATATGTCTTGAATGCCGGCTTATTTCCTACGATGACAGCACAGAACAGCTTATAGGAGAGATCTTGAATGTGAGCGTTGACGAGAGAGTTCTCACTGACGGAAAGGTCGATGTTTCAAAGGTGAAGCCGATCACGTTTGATTCGTTCAACCATGAATATCATGTTATCGGAGAAAAAGTCGGAAACGCCTTTTCCGACGGCAAAAAAATCAAGTAAGAAAGGAAGAATAGATATGTCAGATTGTCTTTTCTGCAAAATAGCGTCGGGGGAAATTCCCTCGGACAAAATTTACGAAGACGAGTTGATTTACGTTTTCAAGGATATCAATCCCGTTGCTCCCGTTCATTATCTTTTTATTCCGAAAGCTCATATAAAGAGCGTTGCGGAGATCACTCCCGAAAATTCTGCGGTGGTTGCTCACATTTTTGAGAAAATCGCCGATATCGCAAAGGGCAAAGAATTTGAAAACGGTTACAGGGTAGTATCCAATATCGGAGACGCTGCGGGGCAGTCCGTAAAGCATCTGCATTTTCATCTGATGGCGGGCAGAGAATTCACATGGCCCGCAGGCTAAGCGGGTTTGCAAACGAGGGATAACAGATGACAAGAAAGCTTGCGTGGGTCGGATTTTCATATATGGCAGGTCTTTTTCTTGCGTCTGTTCTCGGAAAAACAGTATCCGTATCCGCGGCGGCTGTACTTATTGCAGGCGCTGCGGTTTTGATTATTTTAAGAAAGAAAAGAGCTTTGGAGTCGGAAACCGTTTCCGGGATAGTCTGCTGTATCTGCATAGCTGCGGGACTTGCGGTCTTTTCCGCATATGATACGTTTGTTTATGAAAAAATGCTTTCTTTCAACGGAACGGAAACTGCATTTTACGGGAAGATCATTTCGGAAGAAAGCGTTTCGGGCGGAAAGACTTCATTCACCGCAAAGGGAAAGATAAACGGAAAATATCCTGCGGGTATCATTCTTGTTTCCGACAGTGTCAAAGCCCGTATAGGCGATGAAATTTCCTTTTCGGGAAAAGGATCGGTGTTTAATGATTCCTATGTTTTTGATACGGAAAAATACTATAAAGCAAAAGGAATCTATCTTTCGTTCTATAACGCGGAAAATGTGAGGATCTGCCGAAAATCCTTTTCGGTAAGGCGTCTTGCGGACAACTGTAAGAATATCCTGATTGAAAAAATCGAAGATAATATGCCCGAAGAGGAATCATCCTTAATGAAAGCAATGCTTCTCGGAGACAGAAATGACATGGAGAATTCTCTCCGAACGTCTCTTTACAGAAGCGGGATAGGTCATATCATGGCGGTTTCGGGAATTCATATGACCATAGTTTACAGCTTTATTTCGCTCATTTTACTGAGGATAGGCAGATTTTCAAAGCGGACTGTTTTCATCATTTCCATTCTGACGGTCGGTTTTTTCTGTGTTATGACGGGACTTTCCGTTTCTGCCGTAAGAGCGTTTGTCATGCTGTTTATTCTCGGTATCGGAGACTGCATCGGGCGCGAGAGCGATACGCTGAATTCTCTCGGAATCGCGGGACTAATTCTCACGGTCAAATGCCCGTTTGCGATAGCCGATACGGGACTCATTCTGTCATTTGCGGGAGTCATCGGCGCGGGAGTAATAGCTCCGTGCGTTGTTGACGAGATAAACAGGAAATTATCCTGCGGCGGAGAAGTCCGCCGTAAAAGATTGGGCAGAGTTTCATCCGATTTTATCGTATCTCTCTGTGCCTATTCGACGACGCTTCCCGTCACTGTAATTCTTTTTGATGAGGTTTCGGTCATTTCTCCGATAACAAATGTTCTGCTTGTTCCTTTGTGTACACTTGCGCTTATTGTCGGAGCGGTATTTTCGCTGACGGGCGGGATTCTTCCGATTCTTCCGGTATGTACGATTCTGTGCAAGCCTGTGATCTTCATCTCCGATCTGATCTCAAAGAATCCGCCGCTTTTTATCCCTGCGGGAAGTACGGCGGCAAAGTGTATTTCCGTGGGAATATGCGCTCTGATTTTTGCCGTGATGTTTTTCTCGCGCGATATTCTGAAAGCAGCGTCTGCGGGAATATTCTGTTCTTTTATAACAGCATCGCTTGCTTTTCTGCGGATAATTTTTATGCCTGAAATCATATCAGCGGCGTATGTTCATGGAGGCGGGAGCGCGGCGGCGATTATCTCAAACGGAAGACAAGCCGCTGTCATCGACATGGGCGGAGGATACAGAGCGGCAGACAAATATCTGAAAGAAAACGGCATATACAATGTCGATATGATCCTCCTCACCGAAAATACCTCGTCAGCCGCCGTCTCATACAATGAATATCTGAAATATACGAGAATTTCTTCATTTTTTGTATATGAGGAAAATCTTCTTCCCGATGGGGATGATTATTCCGATAAAACCGTGGTCATCAGCAGCGGCGAAATATATGACGGAGGTTTTTACAGATTTTGGATGGATGAGGATAAAGGAATAAACGTACTTATAAAGGATCGCCTGTTTTATATTCCCTCCGAAAAGGAAACCGAAAAGGAGGCTTATGCCGTTTTCCTTGAGGGAAGAGGCAATTATAAAGCGGACGGAGCGGAAATTATCGTAACGGACGGCAGAGGAAACTATGATTCCGACACGGCTTTGATCTACGATGATGTTTCCGTGAAATTCATTCTTACGGACGAAGAAGTTAAAAGAAAGGTGATGTTCGTTGGCGGCAATTAATGAGGAAAAACTTAAAAACGATATTAAGAGCGGCAGCTTTTCAAACGTTTACCTTCTCGGAGGTCCCGATTTTTTCTTTGCGGAGAGTTATGCGAAAACTCTTGTGAACAAGCTTTGCCCGAAAGAAAACAGAGATATGAATCTTCATGAATTCGACGGAAAATACGTATCTGTCTCCGAACTTTCGGACGCGTGCGAAGCTCTGCCGTTTTTTGCGGACGTAAGCGTCTGCACTGTGACGAATCTCAATCCCGCAAACAAGGGAGAATGTCCCAAGGACAAGCTTGAGGGAATAATCGAAATAATAAAAAATATTCCCGAAACCACTGTGCTTATTTTTTATTATACGCTTATCGATATCTGCGGAGGGAAAAAAACTGTCCGGACAGAATTCAAAAAGCTTACCGACGCTGTTTCAAAGGCGGGAACCTACTGCCTTTTTCCTGTCAGGACAGCTTCCGATACAGCAAAGATAATATGCAGTCTGGCAAAAAAGAAAAAATGCGGCATATCAATGAAGGACGCTCTTCTTTTGGCGGACAAGTGCGCCTTTGATATGCTTATGATAAATAATGAGCTTGATAAGCTTGCAGCCTATTCAAAGGGAAACGATATCACAGGGAGAATGATAGACGAACTCTGCGCGGGTGAAAACGATGCTAAGATATACGAGCTTACCGACGCCGTTCTTCGCTCAAACAGAACCAAAACGCTGAATGTTCTGGGTGAACTGATCGAAATGCGTACAGAACCGATGCAGCTTCTATATTCGATAACAGGCTCGTTTGTCGACTATTACCGCGCTTCCGCGGCGTTGAGAGCGGGAAAAAGCGCAGACGATGCATCTGCGGATTTTAACTGCCGCTCAAAAAAATTTGCCCTTGAAAAAGCTTTTTCGGGTGCGGGAAACATTTCCGACGAAAGACTTTTATACTGCATTGATATGCTTATCGACTGCGAGATAAAAATCAAAAGAAGCGGAACTTCTGTTCACAATGCAATACTTGAGGAAACTTTACTTAAAATGCTTTCGTAAGGAGAGATTTTTATTATTCATCTTGATGAAGCGATAGTCGTTGAGGGAAAATACGACGAAATAAAAATAAAATCCATATTTGATGCCTTTGTTATTCGCACTGACGGCTTCGGGCTTTATAAGGACAAGGAAAAAATGTCGCTGATACGATACTTTGCCGAAAAATCGGGGATAATTATTCTTACGGATTCCGATACGGCCGGCTTTAAAATAAGACGGTACATCAAGGGAGCGATCCCTCACGGGAGAATAATCAACGTTTATATTCCCGATATCTACGGAAAGGAAAAAAGAAAGGCCAAGCCTTCAAAGGAAGGAAAACTCGGTGTTGAGGGAATAGATAAAAATACTATCCTTGAAGCTTTCGCTAATGCGGGAATCGCTCCCTGTCAAACGGAGAAAACAAACCGCGATCCTATCACTAATATAGATATGTTTGAACTCGGTCTTTCGGGAGGGGAAAATTCCTCGGAAAAAAGGAAAGCCGTTCTCGCTCATTATTCTCTTCCGGGGCTGTTAACAACAAAAAGCCTTACCGAAGTTCTCAATACCATTACAAGCAGAGAGAATTTTTATAAAGAATGTGAAAAAATTTTTGAAAAATGAAAGGGAAAACTGATATATGGTATTTTCATCTCTTGCGTTTCTGTATTATTTTCTGCCCGTTGTAATGATAATTTATTTTTTCTGCGGGACTAAGGCGAGAAACGTTCTTCTGATGATCTCCGGGCTTCTGTTCTATGCGTGGGGCGAGCCGTTTTATATAATAATCATGCTGATCTCCACTCTGATCGACTACACGGCGGGCAGGATGATGGATAAATTTGACAGCGATGAAAAAAAGCGGAAGATCTGTCTGCTTGTTTCGGTCTGTATGAATATAGGACTTCTGATGATTTTCAAGTACAGCAATTTCATCTTTAATAACATAAGCGCGGCAGTCGGGCAGACGGTGGAAAATCCGTTTGTTTCCGTAAATAAATGGCTGAACAAAACATTTGACCTCGGACTTAACGGCAAATATATCGATCTTCCCATAGGAATTTCTTTTTTCACCTTTCAGAGTATGTCGTATACCATAGATCTGTATCTTCGCAAGATTAAAGTGCAGAAAGATTTTATCGCGTTTGCCGCATATATTTCAATGTTTCCGCAGATAGTCGCGGGACCTATTGTCCGCTATGAAGATGTTGCCGAAGAGCTGGAGAACCGTTCGGTGAATATGTCGAAAATCAGCGCGGGAATTGCTTTCTTTATAAAGGGTCTTGCGAAAAAGGTTCTCCTTGCAAACAGCATAGGCGCGGTGTGGACGGAAATAAAGGCTATGGATTACGGCGAGATATCCGCTCTTACCGCATGGACGGGAATTCTTGCGTTTACCTTTCAGATATACTTTGATTTTTCGGGATATTCCGATATGGCAGTCGGACTTGGAAAAATGCTCGGATTTACTTTTCCGAAGAACTTCGATCACCCGTATCTTTCAAAAAGCGTCTCTGAATTCTGGCGCAGGTGGCATATGACTCTCGGAAATTGGTTCAAAAGCTATGTTTACATTCCTCTCGGAGGAAACAGAAAGGGAACGGTGAGAACTCTTATCAATCTGTTTATCGTCTGGTCTCTCACAGGTCTCTGGCACGGAGCGAGTTGGAACTTTTTACTTTGGGGAGCATATTTCGGACTGCTTATCATTATCGAAAGAATAGGGTGGGGGAAAATACTTGAAAAGCTTCCTGCCGCCGTAAGCACGCTTTACACATTTGTTCTCGTCGTTTTCGGCTGGGTGCTTTTCGACACTGACACATTATCGGGAGCGATCGGATATTTTGCGGCAATGTTCGGAGCAAATTCTTTTATAGATTCGGATTCTGTTTATATCCTGTCGCAGAATTTCATAATTCTGATCCTCTGTGTTATCGGTTCGACAACGCTTCCCGACAAGCTTTTCTTCAAGGCAAGAAGAAAAGCCGGAACTGCGGCGGATTATATCATGCCTGCGGTTCAGACAGCCGCGCTTCTTCTCTGCACGGCGTTTATCGCGGAGGGAACGTACAATCCGTTTATGTATTTCAGATTTTAACGAAAGGAGACGGTTCCATGGCAAAAGTCAAAAAGAAAAAGAATAAAAAAATCGGTTCGGGAACAAAAGTTACGGTAAGCGATATCGAAAAGCTCGGCAAAGAAAGCGCGGACAGAAAGATAATTGTTTCCGCTGTCTCCATGATTCTTTTCTTTTCGGTTCTTATCTTTTTTTCGGTAATGACGGCACTCAGCGATAAGCAGACATTCTCCGAGCTTGAAAACCGCTCCCTTGAGGATTTTCCCAAGCTTTCGGCGGAAAATTATTTCAGCGGCGGTTTTTCGGACGGCGCGGAAGATTATCTCTCCGATCATTTCTTCGGAAGAAATGCGCTTATTACTTTGAAGGCGAATATTGACATTGCTCTCGGAAAAAGCGAACGAAACGGTATCTATATCGTTAAGGGAAAACGTCTCGCGCAGAGAGTGAATGAGCCTGACCCCGAAATAATCGGAAAAAACCTTGACGGAATAAACAAATTTGCAGAAGATAATGATATCCCTATATATTTTCTGCTTGCTCCGACGTCGGCGGAGATCTACTCGGACGAGCTTCCCAAATATTCTCCGAAGCTTGACCAGAAAAATTTCATCGATGAAACATACAATCAGCTTAACGGAAAGATTATCACTGTCGATGCGTATTCCGCGCTTTTGCTTAACAAGGACGGCTATATCTATTACAGAAACGATCATCACTGGACATCATACGGCGCATATCTTGCATATACGGCTGCTGCAAAGAAAATGGGCATTTCCGCGACTACGCTGAACTCCTTTGACATCGAACACGCTTCGGACAGCTTCAAAGGGACGCTGTATTCTTCTTCGCTTTACAACGGAATTGAAGCGGACACTATCGATTATTTCCATGCAAAGGATGGCTGCAAGATCCTCGGTGAGGACGTTTATGCGTCATTCGGAGAAGAACCTGTCCATTATGACGATATTTATTTCAGAGAATATCTTGACAAAAAGGACAAATATTCCTCCTTTACGGGACAAAATCAGCCGCTTGTCACGCTCAAATCAGACTCGCCGGGCGGAAAAATATTACTCATCAAGGACAGCTACGCACATTCCTTCGCACCGTTTCTTTTGCAGAATTACAGCGAGGTAACAATGCTTGATTTGAGATACATCCAGATAAGCTACAAGGAGCTTATCGATATCTCCGATTTTGACGCGGTGCTTTTTCTGTACAATGTTTCAAGCTTCACAACAGACGAGAATCTAAAGAAACTCACTTATAAATAACCGACAGGGTAGCCAAAAAATCTTTTCCGCATAATATGAATTAAGCGGAAAAGAAAAGCGAGGGTGGCGCGGCGCACGTCCTGAGAAAAGCCCTGCTTTTCCGAATTATTCCGCATGATATAGATATCCGCTGCGGAGAAATATTTCGTCGCGGCGGAAAATTTGACATTTACGATTTTTTATTGTATACTGTATGTGTAGCTTTCCCGCCTTTGAAAAACAACAATAATTTGCGGGAAACGGGAAAAAGAATTAATAAAGGAAGATAATAAATGGAGATTATTATATCCGCGTCGATTTTGAGCGCCGATCTTTGCAGTCTCGGAGCTGAACTCAAAAGAACTGAAGAAGCGGGCGCTGATTACATTCACTTTGACGTAATGGACGGCGTTTTTGTGAATAATATCAGCTACGGTATTCCCGTTCTGAAATCTGTGAGAAAAAATACCGATATGTTCCTTGACGTTCATCTTATGATAACCGAACCTCACAGATATATCGAAGCATTTGCGCTTAGCGGCGCGGATATGATAACGTTTCACACCGAAGCGGAATCGGACGTTATGAGTACTGTAAAGCTTATTCATTCGTTCGGAAAGAAAGCGGGTATCTCAATAAAGCCTGATACTCCCGTAAGCGAAATTTTTCCCTATATTAACGAAATCGATACGGCGCTTATTATGACCGTTGAACCGGGCTTCGGCGGACAGGGTTTCATCGAAAAAACAAGGGACAAGATTTCAGCTCTTCGGAAATTTGCCGATGAAAGGAATATTCCCCTCGATATTGAGGTTGACGGGGGAATCAACGAAAAAACCGTTCCTCTTGTAATATCTGACGGAGCAAATGTTCTTGTCGCGGGTTCATATCTTTATAAGGCTTCCGATATGTCAAAGGCAGTGAGTATCATGAAAGGCAGGAAAGTCTGACGATCGCTCCCGTATAAAGTATCGGCGTATAATGCTCTCTGATGTAAGCGGCTCTTATTCCGCTTCCTCCGCATAATGGCGTACCGTTATGACAGTTGAGTATTTCCGTTACTCTGAGTACTTCCGCTCTGCTTATCGACAGAATAATAAAAAAACATTCATCGGAATAGTACAGTTCGCTGTCCGAGATAAACATTCCAAGCTCTTTTTTAAGCATTTTGGCGGTTTCAACGAGTTCTGCGATATCTCTTGCCGAAAAAATAATCTCAAGACAGTCGATATCCGCAAAGCGGGATCGTGCGGATGAAATTTTTCCGGAGCTTTCGGAAATATACATAACGCAGCCTCCGCCGCTGTGGAAAACCTCGATATAAAGCTTTTCTCCGATGATGTTAATATTATGGCGGATAAGCAGTTCTTCGGAAATATCGGATATAAGCTTTTTCGTATCCGCATTTTCGCTTTCGAGCATATCATAGCAAAGCCCTCGCTTTGCAAGGTCGTTTTCGGAAAGCGTCACCTTTACGGTGGATCTTCCGATAAATTCAAAATTCAAGAAATCATCTCCGATAAGGATTTTTGTTATGAGTGAAAAAGAAAAATCAAATAAACGGGACGCTTCGGCTGTAATGCTTATCTGTCTTCTTGTTCTTCAGGGAATAGCTGTCTATTACTACGGAATAAGAGCCGCTGTTGTAGGTATAATAAGCGTTTTTACCTGCTTTGCAGTGAATCTCCTGTGTTTGAAAATGAGAACGGCAAAGAATTACGGTTTCATTTCCGCCGTCATTGCGGGACTTGAGATTTCTGTTATGATGTCCGCGGCAGTACCATATTATGTTGTGATACTTGCGGGAATATTCGGGATCGGATTAATAAGGCACGCTTTCGGGGGAGAAGAAAATGAAATATTCTCTCCCTCGTGTACGGGATATCTTTTCGCTGAAATTTGTTTTCCCGCGATTCTATCATACCCGAAGGTCTTTTCGGACACGCCTGTTATCGGTGAAAGCTCAGAAGAGCTTTTCGAGTCTCTGACAAGCGTTATGATAAAAGGATCTGCGGGTGTATCGGGTTTTGAACTTTCCGCAGGACGGTTTTCTTCTCCGATGGGGCTCGGTTCGGCAGCGCTTATATGCGTTATCGCGGTTTTTCTTTTTGCGAAAGGAATATCCTCATGGGAAACGTTTCTTCCGATGACCGCTGTTTACGGCGGAATATCCTTTGTCGCGGGAGGATCGCATGATTTAAAATATAATCTCCTGCTTGGAATGTATATTTACTGCGGAGTATTCTTCATATGCCGCAAAGTTCCCGAAAAAACGATCAACAAGATAATCTACGGACTTATCGCGGGACTTCTTGTCAGCCTGTTCAGATATGCGGGAAACGCGGAAAATCCCGCCGTTTATGCCGCCGTACTCTCCGCTCCCGCAGGAATCATTCTGACAGACGCCGAAAACTCTCCGAAACACACCGGAGGTGAAAGATTTGCAGGAAAATAAAATGCTCCGCGCAAAAAAAACCGAAGAAGAAAATGACAAACTATGGTGGGTAAAAAATATTTTTTCAAAAAATCCTCTGCTTGCGCTCGGATTATCCGTTTCTCCCGCAATATTATATGCGGATACTTTTGAAAATGCCGTTATTCTCGCGGTTTTTATTTCCGTGCATACGTTTTTTACGCTTCTCATAGCGTCGTTTATTCCGAGAAAAATCGTTTATATCAGCCGTGTTATATTATATACGCTGATAAGCGCGTTAATGTTTACCGCTCTTAATATTCTTTCGGAGAAATATTTCTCTTCCGTTATTTCATCAATGGGCTATATTGCGGTGATTCTGATCATCAACCCGCTGATAATATCCCGCTCCGAGCTTGAATTTTTCCGAAAAAGCAAGGGAATAATGATAATCGATATATTCACATCGCTGTTGGGGTATTCCGCCGCCGTTATTGTATCGGGATTTCTCAGAGAGCTTATTTCCTTTGGAGGCATAGGAGGGAAGCTCTACGCCGTGGATTTTACGATTCCCGCATTCTCGGAGACATTCGGCGGATTTATTCTTTTAGGTCTTCTCGCAGCGCTCGTAAGACTTATAACGGGCGCGGATATTAAAAGTAAGGACAAAAAATAAATGGATATATTGTTTTCTGTATTTACTGCGCTCCTTATCTCATTATTTTCCGAAAATATCATCTTTTCCAAATCTCCGGGAACGGATACCGTGATCCTGATCTCAAGAAACAGGAATAATATTTTCGGCTTCGGAGCGGCGGTAACATATATGTGCACGGCGGCAAATATTGTAGTATGGGTTACAAGGCTGTTTTTTTCGTCCGACCCGAATTTCAGACTTTACGAACCTCTTATATATATTTCCTCACTGTGTCTTCTTTATTTCGTGACTATCATGATATCGTGGAAGCTTTCTGAGGAAAAAACGGAAAGAATCAAAAAATACCTTCATTTTGCCGTATTCAACAGTGCTGTTCTCGGAACGATGATGATATCCTCCGAAAGCTTTTCAAAACTCGGCGAGTATGTCCTTTACGGTTTCGGGGCGGGAATAGGATATTTTGCCGCACTGTTCATAACATCCGCTCTGTATGAAAGACTTGATTCAAGAGATGTTCCGGGAGTTTTCAGAGGATATCCTCTTACCCTTATCTTTCTCGGAATAATAAGCATGGCACTTTACGGATTATCGGAGTTTTCCGCATAAAAACATATTATGAAAGGAGAATTAAAATGCCTAAGGTCAAATACAAAAAACCGAAACGCAGCCGTCCGGGTAAAAGAGTATACAGAACCAAAAAAACACCTTACGAGGTGAGCAGAAAAGGCAGAAACAACAGCGCCGCCGTTAAAGCCGGTCTGGGGGTTCTCGGACTTGCCGTTCTTGTGTTTGTCGGCTACAGCATAGGAGCGCCTATCCATAAATACATTACCGAAAAAAATACAGCGGACAGTGAGGTTATGGATGTTACCGTTGCTTCCGAAACAACATTTTCATCTGTCTGTGAAACGGAAATTACAGAATCGGAAAAAACAGTGTATACCGATCTTACAAGAATAAAAGCGGCGGAAATACCTCTTTCCGCAATGGACGATCTTGAAAAAATAAAAACCGAACTTTCCGAAATAAAAAGCAGCGGATATAACGCCGCAGTATTTAACCTGAAGGATAAGGGCGGAAAGATATATTTCAATATAAAATCTCCGTTTGCTTCATTTTCCGAGGACGAAAATATCATGTCGGGCATTTTCGCGGACGAAATAGCCGAGGCTGCAAAGAACGCGGGACTTTACTCCATTGCAAAAATAAACCTTTTGGAGGATTACAGCAAATACGGAGACAGCGGCTTCGGTTCGTATAAATCCGAGGACGGGACCCTTTGGACGGACGAAAACGGAAATACTTTCCTATCTCCCTATGATGAGAATACTATTGATTATATCGCCGATATCTCTCTTGAAATAGCAGAGGGCGGATTTGACTACATCCTTGTTACGGGAGATGTTTTCCCGAAGTTTTCCTCCTCAGACTATGAGATTCTCGGCGAAGGACTTGCTTTCGGCGACAGATACACAGCTCTTGTGAGAGCGGCAAATACAGTTAATAAAAATGCTGAGATCTATAACTGCGGAGTTATCCTCGAAACTACCGCCGACGGTCTGAAAAACAGAACCGATGAAGCTGTCCGCCCCGATGAGCTTGATTTCAAAAATCTTGCCGTAATCTATGATAAGGACGATACTGTCTCCGTTATGTACAAAAGCATGAATATTATTCCGATCTTTATTGATTCAGCTCCCGAAAACGCCGAGAATTATATCCTGTATCGGGATACGGAACCGGAAAACGAAAATAATGATGAGAATGAAAACAACGAAGAAAATGAAGAGGAATAGTTTGTTTTTGGCATTGATTCTCACGGCAGATGTTCTTTCCGCGTGCGGCAGAGAAGAACAAAGAGAACCTATTCCCGTCCTTGAAACTGTGCCGCCGTCAACGTTCACCCGTTCAACATATACGGGAACTACCGTTGAATTCGTTTACGCTTCAACTACCGAAGCCCCTCTTTCGGGAGATGATATCAGAATGTTTTCCGACAGGGGAGACGGAATATTCGCCGAAACGGGCGATACCGCCGCTGATTTCGGAATAAACTATGCCGATACGGGAATATCCGCCGCAGATACGGGTGACAGCGCAAATGTTTTTACCGATGCGCCTGACAGAGCTTTCACCGAAAGAAATCAAACGGATACGGGAATAACTGCCGATAATGCCGCCGATTCTCCGGATACGGCGGCAGGAACGGAATATATCCCCCGTGAAACTGCCGATACAAAATAAAATGAAAGAAAGTAATGAAATATGCCTATCAATATACCCAATAATCTTCCCGCTTACGATGAACTGACTAAGGAAAATATCTTTGTCATGACCGATACAGCCGCCGCAAGACAGGATATCCGTCCTCTTGAGATCGCCATTTTGAATCTCATGCCGAAAAAAATTCAGACGGAAACTCAGATACTGCGGCTTTTAAGCAATACTCCTTTACAGGTGAATATCGAGCTTGTCCAGGTTGCCACTCATGTGTCAAAAAACACACCGCAGGAACATCTTACCAAATTCTACAAGACCTTTGAAGAGGTAAAAAAACAGTTTTTCGACGGACTTATCATAACGGGCGCTCCCGTAGAAACTCTTCCGTTTGAAGAAGTCGATTACTGGGACGAGCTTTGCGATATTATGGAGTGGTCAAAAAGTCATGTATTCTCAACTTTTCACATCTGTTGGGGAGCGCAGGCGGGACTTTATTATCATTACAATATCCCGAAGAGCGTTCTTCCCGAAAAAATGTTCGGAGTTTTTCCGCATAGGATAGAGATCCCGAATCATCCTCTCGTCAGAGGCTTCGATGAAACATTTTACGTGCCTCATTCGCGACACACGGGAATAAGCAGGCTCGATGTTGAAAGAAATGATAATCTGGTGATACTTACGTCCTCTCTTATGTCGGGGGTACATATCATAGCGGATAAGACGGACAGACAATTTTTTGTGACGGGGCACTCGGAATATGACAGATTCACGCTTTCCGAAGAATATTTCCGCGACAAGGGAAAAGGACTTCCCATTACTGTCCCATATAATTATTTCCCATATAACGACCCGTCCGAGCCGCCGCATTTTATCTGGCGCTGCCATGCGAATCTTATG
Organism: uncultured Ruminococcus sp.; assembly: GCA_964501705.1. Taxonomy (GTDB): domain Bacteria; phylum Bacillota; class Clostridia; order Oscillospirales; family Ruminococcaceae; genus RGIG4694. Next base: position 15,685 of record CAZCUQ010000010.1, read on the forward strand.
TTCTCCAACTGGCTTAATTACTGTGTTTATCAAAAAACGCCGTATGATCTGTCAGAGCTTGAAAAAGTATAGGCAATAGGCTCAATACTTGGTTATGCGGAATGGATCTTATGAGCATATTCTTTCTGCGCTATGTTATCGGCGCTATCGAAAATGAAGCTCCTGTCGAACAGATCATGCTTTCTGATATCAAAATAACAACGCAAAATAAAAGCTGCCGCAGTATCATTTTAAGTGACTATCTGCGGCAGCTTGTTTTTTCATACGCTGTTTTCTTTTGAAAACTTTTTTATCGCACCCTCTGCAAGATGCAGTCTCTTTTTTACCATGTATATTTTGTAAGTTTTCCCTCGGTCGAAAGTTCGGGATAATCCCACTGTCTAAGAACCTCATAGGCGGCAACAGCAACTGAATTTGAAAGATTCAGACTTCTGAGAGTCGGGCGCATGGGAATCCTCGCACAGAAATCGGGGTTTCTGTACAAAACCTCTTCGGGAAGCCCCTTGTCCTCGCGCCCGAATACAAGATACGAGTTATCGGGATATTTTATATCCGAGTGGATGTTTTTTCCTTTTGTGGTGAAATAATAGTAAACACCGTCGGTACGGGCGAAAAAATCATCGAGATCTTCATAATAGGTGATATCAAGTTTATCCCAGTAATCAAGTCCCGCGCGTTTTAAATCCTTGTCTGTAACGCGAAATCCCAAAGGTTTTACAAGATGAAGCCTTGCTCCCGTAACAGCGCAAGTCCTTGAAATGTTACCCGTGTTCTGCGGAATCTGCGGCTCTACAAGGACAATGTTCAGATTCTTCATATCAGATCTTCCTTTTAAAGAGTTTCATAATCGCATAAAACAGAATCTTCCATGAGATAATGGAGGCAGTTTTCGAGCATTACGCCCTCTCTGGGATCGGTGGAATATCCGTAAGTGGTTTTGATCGAAAGCTCCAGAAACGCCGATGCTCTGTTCATTGCAAGAGGGAGACTGTCTCCGCGGAGAATTCCTCCCGTCAGCACCGAAGCGAAAATATCGCCGGTTCCGGGGTAAGAAGCTTCTATCATATGAAAGGGGATCCTCCAGAATTTGGAGCTATCGCTGTCGTATCCGATATTGTAGGTTTTGCCGCCCGAAAAAACGCTTGTAATGACAACTATCTTCGGTCCCAGCTTTGAAAGGCGGACAAGAAAGCTTTTCATCTGCTGAGATGTGAGATCGGGCTGATACGGATCTTCTCCGAGAAGCATTGCCGCTTCCGTGATATTCGGAGTAATGATATCCGCTATTTTAACAAGGTCTTTCATTCTGTTCCTAAGAGCTTCGACGCAGGTTTTGTATGGTTTTCCGTTATCAGCCATAACAGGGTCCACGACCTTCAGCGAGTCTTTGTATTCTTCAAAGAATTCAAGACATCGGTCTATCTGAGCGGTCGATGCCAAAAATCCGCTGTATACGCAGTCAAAATCAAGTCCGAGCGTTTTGTAATGCTCAAGGGCAGGGGAGATATATTCCGTCATATCCTCCATGACGACCTGCCCGAAACCTCCCGTATGCGCCGAAAGGATCGCCGTGGGAACGGGACAGACCTGTATACCCATTGCGGAAAGCGTTGGAAGAATCACCGTAAGACTGCATCTTCCGACACCCGAAAGGTCATGGATAGCCGCAACCTTTAAATTTCGTCTGTTTAATTTTTCCATTACTCTTCTTCCTCTTCGCAAAGCGCGAGCCACTCGTCGGAATATTTGGCGGAAAGCTTCTTCAGACGTTCAAACTCATCGCACTTTTCGTGCATTAGCTTATAATCTGTGCAAACCTCGGAAGATGACATTTCTGTCTGCAGATCCGCCATTTCCTTTTCAAGCCTTTCCGTTTCCGCTTCAAGTTCTTTTATACGCTGACGGCGTTTTGCGTCCTTTGAACGCTGTTCCTTTGAGCGGAATGCTTTTACGCCTTTTTCGGCGGCTTCTTCCTTTGCCTTGACTGCCTTGTTTTCCTCTGAAAGTTTTTGTTCTGCAAGCTTTTCTTTCTGCTTAATTTCCATATATTCCTCAAAGCCGCAATTATAGACGACAGCGCCCTTTTCGCTGATATCCATGATCCTTGAAGCAAGTCTTTTCAGAAGATATCTGTCATGAGAAACGAATATTACCGTGCCGTCAAATTCGCAGAGAGCTTCTTCCAGAACTTCTTTTGTGTTCAAATCGAGATGATTGGTCGGCTCATCGAGGATAAGCACATTTCCTCTTTCAAGCATCATGACGGCAAAGCAGAGTTTTGCTCTTTCGCCGCCGCTTATCACTCCGACTTTTCTGAATACGTTTTCGCCCGTTATCCTGACAAGACCGAGAAGGGAACGAACCTCTCCGTCGGACATAGTGCGCCGTCTTTTGTGAATTTCTTCCATGACGGTATTGTTAAAATCAAGCTGAGAGTTTTCCTGATCGAAATAGGCGATTTTAATATTTTTCGTCCATTCTGTTTTTCCGTGAGAAGTCGGAAGTTCTTTTCTGATGATTTTTAAAAGCGTGGATTTTCCTATACCGTTGGAGCCGATAATTCCCAGCTTATCTCCGCGTCTTACGGAAAAAGAAACGCCGTCGAGAAGCGTTTTTCTGTCAGCTCCTTTTCCTACGGTGATATCTATATTGTTTACGGATAAAACGTCAAGCGGGGGAGTGACGTCATATTCAAAGCGGATTCTGGCTTTTTTTTCGGGTGACTGCGGCTTTTCGACAAGCTCCATAGCTTCAAGCTTTTTGATACGGCTTTTTGCCATGTTCGAGGTCGTGGCGCGGACAAGATTTTTGTCTATGAAATCCTGAAGCTTCGCGATCTCATCCTGCTGTGCCTCGTATTCCTTCATCTGACGGGCAACATCCGCTTCCTTTTGAACGGTGAAAGCGGAATAATTTCCCTTATAGCGCTTGAGTTTCCCTTTTTCGATCTCGCATACGCTTGTGACGAGCTTATCGAGAAAATACCTGTCATGGGACACAATCAAAAGTGCGCCTTTATAGTCTTTAAGATAATCTTCAAGCCAGATTATCGTGTCAAAATCAAGATGATTCGTAGGCTCGTCAAGGATAAGAAGCTTCGGGTTTTCGAGAAGCAGCTTCGAGAGCGCAAGTCTTGTTTTTTCTCCTCCCGAAAGCGATGAAATTATCATATTGTCGCGCTCGGGCATAAATCCCATTCCGTTTAAAACAGTGCGTATTTTTACGTTTATCATATATCCGTCGTTCGCCTCGAAGTACGCGGTCTTTCGGTCGTATTCCGCGGATATTTCCTCGAATCTCTTTTTATCCTCATGGATCTCGGGACGGGACATTTCCTTTTCGAGGGAGCGCATTTCCTCGGCAATATCAAGGACATGACGAAAAACAGAGGTCATTTCCTCGATTATTGTACTGTCCCTGTTAAGACCCGTATTCTGCTGCAAAAATCCAACTGTTGCGCTTTTTGTGACCGCAAGCTGCGGAACATTCGGTTCAGGCTGCGATTCGTACTCCTCAAGTCCGGTAATTATCCGCAGCAGCGTGGATTTCCCGCAGCCGTTAGCGCCGATAAGCCCTATTCTGTCGTTATCCTCCACCGTGAGGCTGACATTGTCGAGTATCGTATTCCCGTTATAGATTTTACTTATATTCTCAAGGGTAAGTATCATTTTTTTCTCTCCGTAAAAATTATCATACACAATAATTATATCAGACAAAAGAAAGAATGTCAATAAACGAAGAGTTTTATTTATGTTAAAAATGTAAAAATACTTGAAATATTCTCGCAAAGAACAATGATTTTCGGTCAAATTAATAGAAATTATAAAATACCTATTGCTTTTTTCCAATGGATATGGTATAATAAAATAATTAGTATGGATATATTGTTTTCATTTCCGATAACACTTAAATCATTATAAGGCGGAGATCGTATGATAAAAAGCATGACAGGCTTCGGCAGGCATGAGGAAAATATCGGCGGAAGGGACATCACGGTTGAAATAAAAGCCGTAAATCACAGATTCTGTGAGTTCTCGGCTAAGATCCCCAAGAGCTTTGGATTTTTGGAGGAAAAACTTAAAGCGGAGCTTTCGGGTAAGGTTTTCCGAGGCAAAACAGAAGTCACCGTAATGATCAATAACGTTTCAAACAAATCCGAGGACGTTGAGGTCAATGAGGAAACGGCGGCAAGCTACATTAACGCTTTAAGAACGGCAAACGAGAAACTGATGTTAAAAGATGATATTACTCTCTCGTCTTTGCTTCGTTTTCCCGATGTGTTCATTGTTTCCAAAGCGGAAGAAAATGAGGACGAGATCTGGCAAAGCGTCAGAACAGTCGCTCTCAAAGCACTTGAGAGTTTCCTTGAAATGCGCGTCCGCGAGGGTGAAAAACTGTCGGAGGATTTCAAAAACCGACTCGGAGTTATTGAAGAGCTTGTTGAAAAAATCGAAGCTCGCTCTCCCGAAGTCAACAGCGCTTACAGAGAAAGGCTCTACGGCAGACTGTGCGAAATACTTGAGGACAAGAACATAGATGAATCAAGAATACTTACCGAGTCGGCGATTTTCGCCGACAAAACCGCAGTGGACGAGGAAACGGTCCGGCTTCACAGCCACATAAGACAGTTTGAAGAGCTTATCGGGAGAAACGAACCTGTCGGAAGAAAGCTTGACTTCCTTATCCAGGAATTCAACCGCGAGGTAAATACAATAGGCTCGAAATGTCAGGATTCAGAAATAATCAAAATCGTCCTTGACCTTAAATCGGAAATAGAAAAAATCAGAGAACAGGTTCAGAATGTCGAATAAAATGAGGTTTTTTCTTTATGAAGCTTATTAATATCGGATTCGGTAATTCCGTCAACGCCGACAGAGTGATCGCAATAATCAGCCCGGAAAGCGCTCCCGTCAAGAGGATCATTTCAGAGGCAAAGGAACGAAAAATGCTTATCGACGCGTCTTACGGAAGAAAATCGCGGTCTGTCATAATCACAGACAGCTGTCATGTTATCCTTTCGGCGATAGCTCCGCCTTCTGTGGCGGGGAGAGCTTCGGATGAAACCTGCGAAGAGGAGATTTCGGAAAATGAATAAAAAAGGTCAGCTTATTGTTGTTTCCGCTCCGTCGGGCTGCGGAAAGGGGACTATTCTCGCGGAAATTCTCAAGGACGGAAATTACTGCTATTCCGTTTCCGCAACCACTCGTTCTCCGAGAGAGGGAGAAAAGGACGGCGTTAATTATCATTTCCTTACAAAAGAAAAATTCAAGGAGCTTATAGCCGGCGGGAAAATGCTTGAATATACCGAATACTGCGGAAATTACTACGGTACGCCGCTAAGTTTTATTGACGAGAATCTTGAAAAAGGAAAAAACGTTATCCTTGAAATAGAAGTCGCGGGAGCGGCTAATGTCAGAAAACTTTGTCCCGACGCTGTTCTTATCTTCATTCTGCCGCCTTCCATGAAGGAACTCAGACACCGCCTGGAAAAAAGAGGTACGGAATCCGAAGAAACTGTTAATAAACGCGTGAACGAAGCGTATAATGAAATAAAGCACGCTTCCGAATATGACTACATCATGGTGAACGGTCCGATCGATAAAGCTGTTGAAGACTTCAGAACGATCTTATCGGCTCTCTCCATGAGAAAAAACAATAATCTTGAGCTTATCTCCTCTCTGCTGAATGAAAATATATAAAATATGAGGTGTTATAATATGTTAAGACCATGCCTTTCCCAGATTACAACCAAAAACGAAAGCTATTACTCGATAGTTATGGGCGTTGCCAAAAGAGCAAGAGAAATCACAGAGGATCTCGTCGCAAATGAAAAGCCTTTGGAAGAAAAGCCCGTTAAAACCGCTGTCGATGAGCTTGCCGCAAGAAAATTCTTTATCGTTGAGGATCCCGCTTTGAGAAAATCAAAGACAGAATAATGCACGTTACCGCGCTTGTCGGAGTGAGCGGCACAAATGTGAGCTTCGATAAAATGTACAGCTATATCATTCCAAAGGAATATGAAAATCAGATCCTTGAGGGAAGAAGAGCTGTCGTTCCGTTCGGAAAAGGCGGAAAAAAACGAATAGGCATTATCCTGAAAACAGAAGAAATTTCGGGCGACATATTAAAATTAAAGGAAATTTCTTTTGTTATCGATAAAGAACCTATAATTTCAGATGAATTCAAACAGCTTTTATTCTGGCTTCGCGATACGACTCTTTGCACGTATTATGAGGCTTTTCAAGTTCTTATTCCTCCGTCTCTCGGCGTGGAATACAAAGAACATTACAAGCTTTGCGGGATTTCCGAAGAAATAAAATATAATCTTTCCGACAAAGCGCTTGAATTCTATCTTTCACTTCTGAGTCTCGACGACAGGGAACGGGAAGTTCTCATATCTTCCGAAAAAAACCTTACGGACGAGCTTGTAAAAGTCGGCGCACTGAAAATCCGCGGAGAAATTAAACAACGCGTTAAATCCGAAACCGTGACTATGATCCACCTTTCGGAACAGTTCTCCGTTTCTGCGGAGGATATAAAGCTTACGGAAAAACAGAAAAAAATAGTCTCTGTCTTAAAGGAAAACAGCGCGGCTTCCGTGAGAGAGCTTTGCTATCTTTGCAGCGTCACCGACAAGGTGATAAAGAATATGCTCCGTTCGGGCGTAATTGAAGCTTACAAATACGAAACGACGGCAAATTCGGATGCAAAAGCATACCGCGATCCCGATAACATCGTGTTGACAGAGGAACAGCAAAATGCTTTTGAGGGAATTTTATCTCTCTGCGACGGCAAAAAGCCTGCCTGTGCGCTCCTTTTCGGAGTTACGGGGAGCGGAAAAACTTCTGTTTTCGCAAAGCTCATCGACCGCGTTTTAAAATGCGGGAAAAACGTTATTATTCTGATTCCCGAAATATCTCTTACTCCCCAGACTGTTTCGGTATTTGAAAGCCTTTTCGGAGAATATGTCTCGGTCATTCACAGCAGTCTCTCGCTTACCGGGAGGCTTAACGAATACAAAAGAATAAAATCGGGAAAAAGCAGGATTGTCGTGGGAACCAGAAGCGCGATATTTGCTCCTCTCGATAACATCGGGCTGATCATCATGGATGAGGAAAACGAAAGCACATACAGATCGGAAATCGCTCCGAGGTACAGTACACGCGAGGTTGCAAAAAAACGTTGCGTATACCATAATGCCGTTTTGCTTCTCGCTTCCGCTACTCCGTCGATAGAAAGCAGATATTACGCCGATATCGGCAGATACAAGCTTTTTACCTTAAATCACCGATATGCGGGAAGTGTTCTGCCCGATGTCGAAATACTCGATATGGAAACGGAAGCTTTATGCGGAAAGGAAGGAATCTTTACCGCAAAGCTTGCAAATGAAGTAAGCGAAAACCTCAAGCGAGGCGAACAGTCTATTCTTCTTCTCAACAGAAGAGGGTATCACACTGTGATCTCCTGTCCGTCTTGCAGAGAAGTATTAAAATGCCCGAATTGCAGTATTCCTTTGACATATCATAAGATCAACGGTATGCTTATCTGCCATTACTGCGGATATAAAACCGAAATGCCCGAAGGCTGTCCTCAATGCGGCTTTGTCAAGCTAAAAAAAACAGGTCTCGGAACCCAAAAGCTTGAAGATGAACTGTACGAACTTTTTCCGACGGCAAAAATCCTGCGCATGGACGCCGATACAACATATTCAAGATACTCCTACGAAAAATCCTTTAAGGACTTTGAAAACGGTGAGTATGATATAATGCTCGGCACTCAGATGATAGCAAAAGGGCTGGATTTTCCGAGGGTTACGCTTGTCGGCGCTCTTTCGCTTGACAAGGCGCTTTTCTGCGGAGATTACAAAAGCTATGAGAGAACCTTTTCCCTTATAACGCAGGTCGTAGGAAGAAGCGGCAGAGGCGGCAAAGCAGGCAGGGCATATATTCAGACATATGTTCCGTCACACTATGTTATAAATCTTGCCGCTATGCAAAATTACGAGGAGTTTTACAGGCAGGAGATTCTTGTGAGAAAAGCTCTTATGTATCCGCCGTTTTGCGATATTTGCGTTATCGGGTTCTCTTCTCCGTGCGACAAAAATACTTCCGATGCAGCGGAGTATTTTAAAGAGCTTATCGCCGAAAAAACAAAAGACAGAAATTTTAATATTCCGCTTAGGGTTCTAGGTCCCGCCAAATGTGTTTATGAAAAAATCAACGGTAAATTCCGTTACCATATAATTATAAAATGCCGTAACAACGCAGAATTCAGGCGTTTTGCGGAAAATATCAGAAGTGAATACTTTAAATCGGGAAATTTTAAGGACGTGAGAATCTATATTGATCTGAACGGTGAAATAGGACTTTGAATTTTCAGAAAGGGTTTATAAAAAATGGCAATTAGAAACATAGTTTTGGAGGGCGATGATGTTCTCAGAAAAAGATGCAGAACAGTAGCGGCTTTTGACAAAAAACTTGCTCTTCTTCTCGATGACATGAAGGAAACGCTGAAAAAAGCAGACGGCTGCGGTCTTGCCGCTCCTCAGGTGGGAATTCTTCGCAGAATAGTCATAATTGATGTGGGAGACGGTCCGATCGAGCTTATTAATCCCGAAATCATTAGAGTAAGCAGAAAGCAACAGCGCGAGGTTGAAGGATGCCTTTCTCTGCCCGACAAATGGGGATATGTACGACGTCCGTTTAAAGTGACAATCAAGGCCCAAAACAGAAAAGGCGAATTCTTTGTAATGGAAGGAGCGGAATTGTTCGCAAGGTGCGTCTGCCACGAGCTTGATCATCTTGAAGGAAAACTTTTCACTGATATTGCCGATGAAATGGTAGATCCGTCTGAAGTCGAAAACAAAAAATAACCGGAGGCGCGTATGAATATAATATTTATGGGAACTCCCGATTTTTCGGTTCCTTGTCTGGAGGCTCTTGTTAAATCAGGGGAAAATGTTACAGCGGTATTCACTCAGCCGGATAAGGCAAGAGGAAGAAGAGGAAACAAACTTCTTCCATCACCTGTAAAAGAATATGCTTTACACTGCAATATTCCCGTGTTTACGCCATCAAGTCTTAAATCGGGCGAGGATGCGGATAACTCGTTCGATATTATTCAAAAATATCAGCCGGATCTGATAATTGTCGTGGCTTACGGAAAAATTCTGCCAAAAAGAATTCTTGACGCTCCGAAATTCGGCTGTATAAATATTCATGCGTCTCTTCTGCCGAAGTACAGAGGCGCCGCGCCTATTCAAAGATGCGTCCTCAATGGCGAAAAGGAAACGGGAGTGACTTCCATGTTCATGGAAGAGGGGCTTGATACGGGAGATATACTTCTTGTCCGAAAAACCCAAATAGGAGAGAATGAAACATCTTCCGAGCTTTGGGACAGGCTTTCGGATATGGGTGCAAGTGTTTTGCTTGACACGATCAGGGCTGTAAAAGACAGCTCTTTACATCGGATAAAGCAAGATGATACGCTTGCCACTTATTCTCCTATGATCAGCAAGGATATGGGTCTGCTTGACTTTTCCGAATCAGCGCGTGATATACACAGGCTGATATGCGGGCTTTCGGATTCTCCGTGCGCTTACGCTTATCTGAACGGAAAAAGACTTAAATTTTTTCATTCCGAGATCTCGAATGTTGATTCGGACAGACCATGCGGCAGCTTGCTGTCAGATAAAGATCTTTACATTGTCTGCGGCGACGGAAAAACCGTTAAAATAAACGAACTTCAATATGAGGGCGGCAAAAGAATGAGCACCGAGGACTTTCTCAGAGGAAATCGCGTAAAAGACGGCGATATTCTCTCTGCGAGCACTGAATTATGATAAACGCAAGACGGATAACATCCGAGCTTCTTCTTAAAATGGAGAAAGGCGCGTATTCAAATATTGCTTTGAACGCTGCTCTTTCCGCAAAGAGTCTTTCAGATACAGACAAAAGACTTGTGTCAAGGCTGTTTTACGGTGTAACAGAACGAAAAATCACTCTTGACTATATTATCTCGCTTTACAGCAAAAAAGAGATAAAAAAGCTTGACAGTGAAATAATCTCGGCTTTGAGAATAGGTCTTTACGAGCTTCTTTACTGCGTTAATATTCCCCAAAGCGCTTCTGTCAGCGAAGCGGTGAATCTTACAAAATCTATGGGAAAATCAAGCGCGGCGGGATTTGTAAACGGTATCCTGAGAAGTTTTATCAGAGACGAAAAAAAATTTCCTCTTCCGAATGACAAACAAAAAGCTTTTTCGGTAAAATATTCCGTTTCGGACGGTGTGGCAGGGATACTGCTTGACAGTTTATCTTACGAAAAAGCGTCGAAACTTCTTGAATATTCCTTTCTTCCGGGAGATATGACGCTCAGAGTAAATACCGTTAAAACCGATTCCGACAAGCTTCTTGCAAGACTTTCCGATGAAAAAATACGGGCGGTTCCGATTGATATTCCTTTTTTAAACGGTACTGCCGTAAAGGTTCTTTCGGGAAACGACAGGGTTCTTAAATCGAAAGCCTTTGCGGACGGTCTTTTCCATGTACAGGATATTTCCTCACAGATATGCACCTATGCTGTGTCCCCCGATGAAAACATGACTGTGACAGACATCTGCGCGGCTCCGGGCGGCAAATCCTTCGCAATGTCCGAAATGATGAAGAACACCGGCAGGATATGTTCCTGTGAGCTTCATAAAAAACGAACCGGACTTATAAAAGACGGTGCTTCAAGACTCGGACTTTCAAATATCACGGCGATCCAAAACGACGGAAGAGTTTTTTCGGAAAAGCTTCCCTCTGCTGACAGGGTGCTGTGCGACGTTCCCTGTTCCGGTCTGGGAACGATAAGAGGTAAACCTGAAATAAAATATAAATCCGCAGATGAAATATCACGACTTCCCGAAATTCAGTACGGTATCCTTGAAACCTCTTCAAGATACGTAAAATGCGGCGGAGATCTCATTTATTCAACCTGCACCGTAAACCGTGCGGAAAATGAAAATGTCACCGAAAAATTTCTGCAAAATCACCGCGAATTTTACGGCGTTTCCTTTCTTCCCGATAACAATAGCCACAGCGTAACTATCCTTCCCGAAATGTTTGACAGCGATGGATTCTATATCTGCAAAATGAGGAGAAAAAATTCATAAAAATGGAAAAAATCGATATTCTTTCTCTCTTTCCCGATGAGCTTGCCGATCAGATCGTAAGCATGGGCGAAAAAAAATACCGTGCAAAACAGATTTTTAACTGGCTTCATGTTAAGAGAGCAGTCTCTTTCGATGAAATGACCGATATTTCATTGTCATTTCGCACAAAGCTTATTGAAAAATTTTGTATAAACCGACTAAATGTGGTTAAAAAGCTTGAATCTTCCATAGATAATACTGTAAAATATCTTTATGGACTTAACGACGGCAATCACGTTGAGTGCGTCCTCATGGACTACAAACACGGAATCAGTCTTTGTATCTCGACTCAGGCAGGCTGCAGGATGGGCTGCAGGTTCTGCGCTTCGACTATCGCGGGATTCAAAAGAAATCTTACCGCGTCGGAAATGCTGGGGGAAATTTACGAGGCTGAAAGAGCTTCGGGGCGTAAGATCGAAAGTCTCGTTCTCATGGGGATAGGCGAACCGCTCGATAATTTTGATAACGTTTTGAGATTCCTTAAGCTGTTATCCTGTCCCGAAGGAAAGAACCTCAGTCTGCGGCACGTCTCGCTTTCCACCTGCGGACTTGCTGATAAAATTTATATGCTCGCGGAGTACAAACTCGGTCTTACCCTTTCGGTTTCGCTCCACGCCGCCGATGATACGCATAGAAGCGAAATAATGCCCGTGAACAATTCTTTTAATATTGAGAGTCTCCTTTGCGCGTGCAGGGATTATATAGAAAAAACAGGCAGGAGGATATCCTTTGAATACGCCGTGATAAAAGGCGTCAACGATTCTGAAAACGACGCTGTTAAATTATCGGGGCTTCTTCGGGGAATGAACTGTCATATAAACCTTATACCCGTAAACAAAATAAAGGAACGAGACTTTAAATCGGACAGAAACTCTGTCATGAATTTTCAGAATATGCTCGCAAAACGCGGTCTGAACGTAACGGTCAGAAGAACTCTCGGCAGCGATATAAACGCCGCCTGCGGTCAGCTCAGACGCGAATATGAAATATAATTGGAGGCGGCAAGAGTGAACGTATATTCGGGTTCTGATATAGGAGCATTCAGAGCGGAAAACCAAGACCGCGCATTTACGGCGGTTCTGAAAGGCAACGCTGTTTTTGCCGTTGTCTGCGATGGTATGGGCGGTGAAAATGCGGGAAGTTTCGCAAGCGAAAAATCCATCGAGATAATTTCCGAAAGGATCGTTTCGGGCTACAGGGCGGATATGAACGAAAGCAGCATAAGATCTCTGCTTACGGGAGCTATGCGCACGGCAAATGCCGTTGTTTTCGATATATCAGAAACCGACAGCGACAAGTACGGAATGGGAACCACCTGCGTTGCCGCTCTCAGACGGGACGGAAAGGTCTACGTTGCCAATGCCGGAGATTCAAGAGCATATCTCATTAATGAAGAAAATATCACACAAATAACAAAGGATCACACGGTTGTGATGCAGCTTTACGAAAGCGGCGAGATAACAAAGGAAGAAATGCGCTTTCACCCTCAAAGAAATTACATTACAAGGGCAGTTGGAGTTTCCGACACAATAAATCCCGATTACTTTGAAGCCGACGCCGCAGACGGAGATATGATTCTTCTTTGTTCCGACGGATTAAGCGGCGTCTGCACCGATAAACAGATACTTGACGCCGTACGCGGAGAAAAAAACGCGGAAAAAATCCCCGAAAGGCTTATCGCACTCGCTCTCGAATGTGACAGCAGGGATAACATAACCGCGGCGGTAATCGTGTAATACTGCGTATGCGTTAAATTATATTTTTTCTGTGAAAAGAGAAACCGCTGCTTTTAGCGGTTTGCTAAAGAAAGGGTAGTTTGAATGGATAAAAACATAGGGAAGAGGCTCGATGGCAGATACGAGATCACTGAGCTTATCGGTATGGGCGGTATGGCCGATGTTTATAAGGCTGTCGATATAGTCGATGATAAGGTCGTTGCCGTTAAGATCCTGAAAAAAGAATTTGCCGACAATGATGATTTTGTAAGGCGATTCAGAAACGAATCCAAGGCGATCGCGGTTCTTTCTCACCCCAATATTGTCAAGATATACGATGTCGGCTTCACCGATAAAATGCAGTTTATCGTTATGGAGTACATCGATGGCATTACCTTGAAGGAATTCATGGAACAGCAGGGTAATCTCAAGTGGAAGGACGCGGTATACTTTGTCACTCAGATACTTCGGGCTTTGCAGCACGCTCATGACAGGGGAATAGTTCACAGAGACATAAAGCCTCAGAATATCATGCTTTTCCCCGACGGACAGATAAAGGTCATGGATTTCGGCATAGCGCGCTTCGCCCGTGAAGAGGGAAAAACTCTCTCCGATAAAGCTATCGGCTCCGTCCATTACATCAGCCCCGAACAAGCAAGAGGAGACGTTACTGACGAAAGAAGCGACATATACTCGACGGGCGTTATGCTATATGAAATGCTTACGGGAACAAAACCGTTCGATGCTGACAGTCCGGTCGCGGTCGCTCTTATGCATATGCAGAATAACGCGAAGCCTCCGAGAGAGATAAACGACGCTATACCGGAAGGTCTTGAAGAGATCGTTGTCCGCGCTATGCAGAAAAATCCTGCGGAAAGATATCAGTCCGCCTCCGAAATGATAAACGATATCGAACATTTCAAGAAAAATCCCGCTATCGTTTTCGGATACAGCTATCTCGCCAAAGCAGCCGAAAAGCCCGCGATTAAACGTACCGGAGTCTCCGAAATGGAAAAAACGCAGTTTTTCGACAAGGAATCAATAAAGTCAAACAGTGTTAAATCGGGCGGCAGCGTTCCCGAAAGGAAAAAAACGCCCGCAAGAACAACGCCCGATTACGATGATTATGACGATGAGGATGACGACGATGATGAGGAAGTATCAAAATCCTCGTACTTTATCGTTACGCTTACGGCTATCGCCGCTACGGTTCTGATCGTCGCTGTTATTTTCATTGCGATAAATATCATTCCGATATTAAAGCCGACAGTTGAGACGGATATCATGCCGAATCTTGTCGGGGTTAATTACAATGACGCGAAATCAACATACGCTCCTTACTTCAATATTACGGTTGAAAGTCAGGAATACTCGGAAAAGTATGACGAGGGTATAATTATTGACCAGTCTCCCGATTCCGGAAGCGAATTTATTCTCCAAAATACGGATGTCAAGGTAAAGGTCAGCAAGGGACCTCAGATGGTCGTGGTAAAAAATACCTATGACCTTGAAGCAAACGAAGCAAAGGATATGCTTGAAAATCAGGGATTCTTCGTGACTATTGCAATGCAGACGAGCGATGTTGAGGCAAATCACGTTATATATACCGATCCTGCAAAGAATACCGAGGTCGAACACGGAAAAACTATCATCGTTTACGTAAGTCAGGGTCCCGAAATACAGGATATCATAATGGTTGACGTCGTTGAAATGGGTCTTTACAGGGAAGACGCACAGAAGCTCCTTGAGGGCAAAGGACTTAAAGTCAAGTTTGAAGAGGTCGACAGTCTCGCCGAAAAGGATCTCGTACTCGAACAAAGTATTCCCGCAACCGATGAATACGGCGATCCGACAATAGTTACCCAGGGTACGGAGATAGTTCTGACAGTAAGCTCCGGCAAGGCTCCCACTACTAAGGCAAACATAACATTTGCGGTTCCTTCGGGTCTTGAAGGCACGGCGGGCTTTAAGGCTTATATTAACGGGAATGTCTCAGGGTCGGCGAAAGTCGATAATCTCGCATATGTTTCTACTGTAACGGTCGAGGTCAGCGGTTCCGAAACTCAGACGGTCAATATTGAGGTTACAAATTCCGAAACGGGCCAATCCGAAAAGATCGGCGAATATGTAGTTGATTTCACTGAGGGAACCGTCACCGAAATGAGCATGAACAAGGAAGTATTTGAAAAACTCTTTGAGCCGGAGGAAGTAACCACTTCCGAAGAAGAACTGATAATCGATATCGGCGACGAGAATAATCCCGACGATGAATTCATTGACGATGATATCCCTCTCGAATCGGAAACTCAGCACAGTGAGACGGAAGCTCCCGCAGAAACCGAGACTTCCGAAACAGAGGAAACCGGCTGGTGGAATCAGCTTAACTGACAGGCGATGTCTCGGAGGAAAATATTTTGCGGAAAAATAATATGTCTGTAATTAATTCCGAAGGTCTTATTCTTAAATCCGTCGCGGGACTTTTTACCGTGGAAGTCCCCGACGGTATTTTTGAATGCAGGGCAAGAGGAATTTTCAGAAAAGAAAATATCTCGCCGTATGCGGGAGACCGTGTTATAATCGAAACGGACGGCAGCGAGTATGTTATTTCGGAGATCCTCCCGCGGAAAAATATGATCATCCGTCCGCCTATGGCAAATCTCGACTGTATGTTTTTCGTGGTATCGACCTGCGAACCTGA
>CAZCUQ010000011.1:0-31217 GCA_964501705.1 uncultured Ruminococcus sp.
CGGCATGGATTTTACCTCCGTTATGAGTACATATTCCATCGCCACTGTCGGAGACGGTCTCTGTTCGCAGATACCATCTCTTCTGATATCCGTTTCAATGGGTATGATAGTTACCCGCGCGGCATCGCAGTCAACGCTTAACGATGACGTTTCGGGACAGTTCATGGCTCAGCCGAGAGCTATTATTCTCGGCGGTATAATTATCCTTAATGATGCTTATCCCCGGTTTCCCGAAGATACAGATGATAGTTATAGGCGTTATGTTTATCGCTCTCGGAGTTTTATGCGGAAGAAATCTTTCCTCGGGAGAGGCTGTTGAGGAAGCGCAGCAAAGGGAAATGGAAAGCAACAAGGAAGCGCTTTCCGAAATGGAATACTATAAGGATATAAACAACGTATATAAGCTTTTGAACGTTGAACCGATCGAAATGGAATTCGGTTATTCGCTTATCCCTCTTGCCGATGAAAACGCGGGAGGAACTCTTATTGAACGTGTGGTTATCTTCCGAAAACAATTCGCACAGGAAATGGGAATGGTTTTCCCCTCAATACGAATGAGAGACAATCAGCATATCAATCCTAACCAGTATCTCATTAAAATAAGAGGTGAAACGGTCGCGGAAGCGGAAATTCTTATGGATCATTTCCTCGCTCTCGACAGCGGAAACGTTACAAAGGAAATAGACGGAATCGATACTATCGAGCCTGCGTTCAAGATCCCCGCAAAATGGATATCGGCGGATAATAAAATAGCGGCGGAGATCGCGGGATATACCCTTATCGACCCAACATCCGTAATTATCACGCATCTGTCCGAGATAATAAAATCACACGCGTATGAGCTTCTTTCAAGACAGGATGTAAAAACCATGCTTGATAAGCTCCACGATACGAATCCCGCTATAGTCGATGATACCGTGCCGGGAATTATTTCGGTCGCGTATCTCCAAAAGGAGCTTGCAATGCTTCTTAAAGAAAATATTCCCATAAGAGATCTTCAGACCATACTCGAAACGCTTTCGGACAATCAGAAAAATCTCGGAGATATGGATATTACTAACGAATACGTAAGACAGGCGCTCAAAAGAACAATAACCCACCGCTTCTCGGACGCGGGGCAGATAAGAGTTCTTACTCTTGACGCGGAAACGGAAAATAAAATAATAGCTTCCGTCAAGAAATCCGAACAGGGTTCGTATCTCGCAATGGATCCGCAGGCGATACAATCTCTCATCGGCGCTCTGAACGAACAGATAGAACGCGTAAGAGATATTATACCGTCGCCTATAGTGCTTACTTCTCCGATCGTGAGGATATACTTCAAAAAGCTTATCGATCAGTTTATGCCCGAAATAAACGTACTCAGCTACAATGAGATCGATAATTCCGTACAGATACAGGCGGTGGGAAATATTTCCGTCTGACGAACAAGGCAGGTGAGATGTATGCTCGTTTCCGTCGATTCCTCCGAAAAAAGCGCGGAAGAGATTAGGGAGCTTTTCTTGAAATACCGCGAAAACGGCGATATAGAAGCGAGAAATACTCTCGTGCTTCATTACATGAATATCGTCAGATACGCCGCTGTTTCAACGAGAAATATGTATCAGAAATACGCCGATCCCGAGGACATCGTCAACGAAGCGACTATCGCTCTGATGAAAGCGGTGGATTCTTTTGACCCCGATAAGAATATAAAATTTGAAACGTACGCTTCAATAAGAGTAAGAGGCGCGGTGATAGATTATATCCGCAAACAGGATTTTTTCCCGCGCTCCGTCAGAAAATTCGCCAGGGATTACGACGCGGCTTACGCACGGCTTTTTGAAAAGCTTGACAGAGAACCTACCGACAGTGAGATGGCTGAAGAAATGGGCGTTACCTCCGAAAAACTCAAATCGTACTCAGCAAAAAACGCTTCGGCACAGACGCTCTCTTTTGAGGAAATTATCTTTGAGGGCGGGTACGATATCCCCGATAAGGAAAAATCAGACAGCAATTCATGGCAGCCTGAACAGCGCCTTCTTGACGGAGAAATGAAAACACAGCTTATCGGCGCGATCGACAAATTATCCGAGAAAGAAAGACTCGTCATTACTCTTTATTACTATGAAAAGCTCAGGTATATCGATATCGCCGAGGTTATCGGCGTGTCTGAATCGAGAGTCTGCCAGATACACTCCTCGGCGGTTTCAAAAATGAGAAAAACACTTAAAGGATATATTGACGGATAGGAAAATATGTGATATAATGATTTATATATGGAGGCGATCAAATGCTGAGAGGATATTATACCGCGGCAAACGGTATTATTACCGAAAACAGAATTCTTAACGTTATTTCAAACAATATCGCTAATGTTAAAACGGCAGGTTATAAATCGGATGAGGCTATTCCGACTACTTTTGCCGAAAATCTGCTGCTGATAAGAGGCAGACAGTCCGAAACCGGAACGATCAGATACAGAACCTTGCAGGATACAAGCACAAATCTTGAAATGGGAACCCTTGAGGAAACGGATTCTTATCTCGACTGCGCTATAGTCGGTCCCGTGTACTTCAATGTTCAAAGATATTCCGACGGAGAAACTCTTCTTACCAAAAACGGTCAGTTTACAATTGCTGAGGACGGCGATCTCGAACTCGGCAATATCGGAAAAATCCTCGACATAAACGGAAATACGATTAATCTCGGAACATCCGACTTCGATATCGGTGAAACGGGACTTATCACCGTTGACGACGGCAGAGAAATACAGCTTGCGCTGTCCTATATCGACTACGACGCCGACGTCGAAAAAATCGGAGATACTCTTTTCAGACCTTATGACGCCGCTCCCGCGGGAAATATTCCCGATGACGTTGAATACGGTCTCCGTCAGGGCTGGTATGAACGATCCAATGTAGATGTGGCAAAAGAAATGACTAATGCGCTCGACGCAACAAATGTCTTCAATGCGAACGCGCAGGCTCTTCAAATCATAAACAGCATAAACCAGATTGCCTGCAACGACTTGATGAAGCGCGGCAGCTGATAATGTGCGGAAGGAGATAGATATAAATGAGCAGAATAGGATATCATACCGCAGCAAGCGCCTTGCAGGCGATTCAGATAGGAATGGATATCACCGGCAATAACCTCGCGAACGTTAATACAAACGGTTTT
Organism: uncultured Ruminococcus sp.; assembly: GCA_964501705.1. Lineage (GTDB taxonomy): Bacteria > Bacillota > Clostridia > Oscillospirales > Ruminococcaceae > RGIG4694. Next base: position 3,163 of record CAZCUQ010000011.1, read on the forward strand.
AAGGCTTCAAGAGCGGATTTCGCCGACCTTATCTATACAAGCAGAAATGTCGATGAGACTGTTCAAACCGGTCACGGAGTAAAAACCGATAAGTCAAATATGCTGTATGAACAGGGAAATCTCAAAAGTACGGGCAGAATGCTTGACTTTGCCGCTGTAGATAACGGCTTCTTCGCGGTCGAAACTACGTCGGGCGAAATAAAATACACTAAGGACGGCTCGTTCTATTTTTACGATACCGATGGATTTCTGCATGATTCAAACGGAGGATATGTTCTCGATTATGAGGGAAACAGAATAGAATGTCCCATTGAAGACGGTAATCTGAATTATACTCTTATCTGCAATATGATTGGAGTTTATACCTTTGAAAATGCTTACGGTCTCGATCAGGACGGACTTAATTATTTCAGCGTGACAGGCTCCAGCGGAGAGGCAGTCCCCGATGAGACAATTACAAAAAAACAAGGCTATGTCGAATCCTCCACGACAAGCGTCGCGACTGAAATGGTAAGAACTATTGAATATCAGCGGGCTTTTCAGCTGAACGCGAATATTCTTAAAACTCACGACGAACTGGAGGACAGAATAAATAATCTCAGATAAGCGTTATTATACTTCCCGCCGTATATAATATTACCCGTGTTTTGCGGATTTTGCAAGGTTATACGCGTCTGCGGCGGCAATGTGTAATAATATAAGGAGCTAAAAAAATGTCGCTTAAAAATATAAAGGATCTGAATGAAGTTCAGCTCGATATTCTTAAAGAAATTGGAAATATCGGTCAGGGAAACGCCGCGAGCGCTCTTTCAAATCTGCTGAATGAATATATAAATATTGCCGTTCCCGATATCAACATTCTCGACTTCAATGAGGTCGTGAATTTTCTCGGAGGACCTGAAAATCTTGCCGTGGGGCTTCTTGTGGGTCTGAGCAAAGATATAAACGGCATGATGCTCTGCATAATGCAGAAACCTTTTATCGATCATATGCTCAGCAATACCTTTTCAAAAAAAGTAGATTCTCTTCTTGATCTGAACGAAATGGATGTTTCTTTTGTCACCGAGGTCGGAAACATTCTCGCTTCGTCTTATGTAAACGCGATCTCCTCTATGACGGGAATTGAAACAGCTCTTTCCGTTCCCACCCTTTCCATTGATATGGTGGGTGCAATTTTGAGCGTTCCCGCAGTCCAGTTTGCGCAGATAGGTGACAGAGTGCTTTTTATCGATGACAGCTTCATTATCGGCGAAACTCAGATAAAAAGCAATATGATCCTCGTTCCCGAGCTTCATTCTCTCGGTACATTATTTTCCAAGCTTGGAGTTGAAGTTTAAATGGCAACCAAAAATGTTGGAATTTCGGATATGAATATATGTTTTGCGCCCGACGTTCTGGCAACCTACGCTCTCGGTTCATGCGTGGGAATATGTCTCTACGACAAGGAAAAAAAGCTCGCGGGGCTGGCGCATATCATGCTTCCGTGGAGCAAGGAATCGCAGTCTCCCGGTGATAATATAATGAGATTCGCCGATACCGGTATAACGGAACTGATAAAAAAAATGTGCCAGAACGGAACATCCGCTTCAAGACTCACCGCAAAAATAGCGGGTGGTGCGCAGATGTTCCAGGCAAGCAGTGCTGTATTCAACATAGGCGACAGAAATGTTCAGGCTGTTAAAACGGTGCTTCAGAGCTACAAAATAAAAATAATAGCGGAGCAGACAGGCTCCAACTTCGGACGAACGGTATTCTTTTACGCCGATAACGGCATTATGGAAATAAGATCCGCCGTAAGACCTACGGTCAGAATTTAAGGAAATGTATGAAAGCAAGAATAAAAACCTCTGAAGGAAAAGCGGCTCTCTTCTTCATCGACAGCGATAAGGCGGAAAATATTTCCCGCGTGCTTGAGGAAGTTAATGTGATCCCCGTTATCCCGCCGCAGGAAAACTACGGCGGAAAAATGTACTCTATTCTGAAGCTGGAAGGCTTTCCCAAGGAGAAAAACGTTCCCGCTTTGGAGGATTTTCCGTCCGATGAGTTTATAATGTTTTACGGCATGACAAATTCTGCGGTGGGAAAGGTACTCAAGGCGCTTCGTCAAAAAAATATATCGGTAAGATTCAAGGCTGTGCTCACCGATCTCACAAAGAATCTCACTCTTTCGGAGGTCATGGAGCATATGTTCAAAGAAGAAGCGGAAATAAACGGGAAATAAATAAATAATCAGGAATTAATCGCTCTTTTTCGGAATATAATTTGCCGAAAGGGTGCGATTTTAATTTATAAGGTTAAAAAAATTTCCGCTTCGGGAGTTACGCTTTTTTCCGTTCTGCTGATCATACTCCTGCCGCTTTCTCTGAATTCGGCAAGGATGACGCCGGAGGAAAAAACCGCCGATATTCCCGTGCTTATGTATCACAGCGTCTGTGAAAGACCTTCAAGGACAGGAGAATATCTTGTTCTGCCCGAAACATTTTACGGCGATATGAAATATCTCCACGAAAAAGGATATGAAACGGTAACGGCAGGCGAGACTCTTAAATTTGCGCGGTTCGGCGGAGATTTTCCCGAAAAGCCCGTCATTATTACCTTTGACGACGGATTCCTGAATAATCTTACCTATGTCATTCCCGTTCTGGAGGAATTTGATATGGAAGCTGTTGTCAATATCGTGGGAAGCTACAGCGTGAAGGCCGAAGAATATGATGACCATAACCCGAATTATGCCTATCTTACTTCAAATGAAATAACGGCGCTCTTTGAAAGCGGAAGATTTGAAATAGGCTCGCATACCTACGATATGCACGGATTTTCCGACCGAAAAGGCGCGGATAAAAAGCCGCTTGAATCCGATGAGGAATACTTCAACGCTCTGACGGAAGATATTATGCTTGAAAGGAAATATCTTCTGGAGGACTGCGGGATATTTACAAATATATTCGCTTATCCGTATGGGTTTATCGCCGATAAGAGCGGGGAGATCCTTTACGATAACGGCTTTGAGATACTTTTTACCTGTTATGAAAGACATAATACGATCGCGGCAGGAAAGCTTCGCGAGGGTGAACCTCTTTTCCTTGACAGATATAACCGCGCTTATGGACTTTCTTCGGAAGAATTTATGAAAAAGTGTGAAATTAACTGAAAAATTGTTATAAAATCATATTCCCATAGTTTAAAAGCACAAAAAATCGAATATCTACTGGACAAACGCTTCTTTGTGTGTTATAATATTATGTATTTAATGCGGCGTATTGATATCTGGAGGTTAAAAATGTCAGTTAAAAATAAATTTTTAAAGATAACTTCTGCGGCGGCAGCTGCCGTTCTTATTGCGGCAGGCTTTTCCGCCTGCGGAGAAAATACAGTATATATCGGATCCTCGGAGGGTAAGGATATTCCTTCGGGAATCTATATTTACGCGCTTCTCGGAGCGTACTACGAGGCACAGAACCAAATGACGGAAAACGATACCGATGTTTTCGCTATCACAATCGATGATAAAAATGCCGCCGACTGGATGATTCAAAAGGCTAAGGACGATGTAAAGCATTACCTTGCAATTGAACAGAAATTTGACGAGTACGGACTCTCCTTTACGGAGGACGAAAACTCCGCCGCAAAAATTACCGTTGATTCCATGTGGGAGTATTACGGTTCCTTTTACGAAGACTACGGAATTTCAAAGGATTCTTTCCTTAAATGCTACAAAAATACACTTAAATCCGATAAGATATTTGAGTACGTTTACGGCGAGGGCGGCGAAAGAGCCGTCGAGGATTATGAGATCCAAGAGTATATGACCGACAACTACGCTCTTGTTAATTATATTTCCATGAACCTTGTGGACGGCGAGGGGAATCTCCTGAAATCCGCGGGGAAAGCCGAAATTATGGAAATGGCGAAGGATTACGTTCAGCGAGCTAAAAACGGCGAGGATTTCGATAAATTAAACGATGAATATATGACGTATTTCAATGATCTGCAGGCTGCCGCCGAAGCTGCCGCAGAAGCTGCCGCCGCTGAAACCGAAGAGTCTCAGACGGACACGGGTGCCGGAAGCATTAATCTTGAAACGGTTGATCCTTCCAACGCGGAAGCTATGTCGGGTGATGACGAAACCTCTGTCGTTACCTCCGCTCCCGCAGAGGAAACATCGGAAAGCTCCTCGCCCGCTTATACCGAGGCGGATCTTGACGCTCTTCTCGGAAACGATTCTTCCGAAACGACTTCCGAAGATACCTCTTCCGAAACATCGGGTACGGACGATTCTTCGGAGGAAACCGATGATGAGGAACTGACCTACTCCTCCAATATGACCGTTATAAAAAAGGACAGCGAAGTTCCCGATAAGACTGTCTGCGATAAGGTGTTCGATGAAATGCAGACAGGCGATATAACTATCGTTGAAGAGGACGAGTATTACTATGTTGTCTATAAAATGGATATCTCCGAAGACCCAACCTATTTTCTTAACGCCGAGGAGTCCCTTCTTTATGAAATGAAAGAAGACGATTACGAAGCTCTCTGCAAGGAATGGGAGGATTCCGTTGAATTTACCGTTAATGAAGAAGCCGTGGCAAGATATACTCCTCAAAAATTCGCCGAAGAAGCAGATTGACCCTTTGTCACTTTACGGCGAGTACACTATGCGGTTGAACGCTTTTGCGTTAGGAAAGTCCGGGCATCACAGAGCAGGGTAGCTGCTAACGGCAGCCGAGGGCGACCTCAGAGCAAGTGCAGCAGAGATATACCGCCTGATTTTTTTCAGGTAAGGGTGGAAAGGCGGGGTAAGAGCCCACCGGCATAAGGGAGACTTTATGGCCATGTAAACCTTATCCGATGCAACGTCTATTGGTACGTATACGTCAATGTCTGCTCGGCAGGCGTATCGTAATGACGGCTAAAGCGTTTCGGCGACGATTCGCTCAGATAGATTTCCGCACACGACAGAACCCGGCTTATCGGTGTAGTCGCTTATTAAGAGACTGTATTTATTTTATGAAAAAATTCTCTCCCGCACAAGAAGCGTGCGGGAGAGAATTTTATTTTCCTGCTTCGCAAATTAAATTTGCGTAAATTTCCGCGTTTTTAAGGAGCGATTCTGTCTTTATAGATTCATCCGCTCCGTGCATATGATTGTCCTCGTTCGGAAATTCCGCTCCGAACGCAACTCCGTTTTCAGTGTCGTGGACATAGGTTCCGCCGCCTATTGCTATACATTCGCCCTTTTCACCCGTGACGTCCTCGTAGATTCTAAGAAGCATTTTTATAAAATCGCTTTCGCTGTCAACATAATGAGGTTCGTTTCCGAGAGTGATTTCTCCGCGAAAGCCTTTTTCTTTAAGAGTATCCGTCAGCCTGTCCGAGATACTCCTCAGTGTTTTGCTTATGGGGAATCGGCTGTCACAATATGCGTCAAGATGTCCGTTTTTATAATTTATCACGCTTAGAACAAGTGTGAGCGCTCCCGATTTATCATCGGAGCATTTTAATCCCGCGCTTGTTCCGTCCGTTTCGCCCGCTTTGAAAATATCCGAGAGAGCTTTTACCCTTCCTCCGTAAATTTTACCGAGAATTGAAAGCATTGCCGTTACGGCGTTTATTCCGTTTTCGGGAGTTGAGGCGTGTTCTCTCTTGCCTTTTACGGTTATTTCGGTATATCCTTCGTTTTCCTCTGCGGATAATTCCTTAACATTTATACCCTCAGCAAATTTTTGTATATCCTTTGCGGGGAAATTTTTCAGTTTGACAGTACATATATCGGGAACTGCGTTTATAACGTCACCGCCGTGAATTTCGATTATGTCGGGGTGAAGCTCCTCCGATGTGATCTTACATCTGAGCATTCCTTTTTCGATGTTGATAACGGGATAATTCCCGTCGGGAGTGACAAGTCTTTCGGGAAATTTTTCATATCTGCGGTAATATTCCATATCGGCGGAGCCGTTTTCCTCGTTGCAGCCGACAATGACGCGGATTCCCCTGTTTATCGGTACGTTTAAATCTTTTACGCATTTCATCGCGAAAAGAGCCGCCGCCGCGGGACCTTTATCATCGATTGCGCCTCTGCCGTAAATTCTGCCGTTTCTTTCCTCTGCGCGAAACGGGTCGGATGACCAGCCCGAACCTTCGGGAACTACGTCAAGATGACATAAAATTCCGAGATACGGAGAATAGTCGTTCATATCGGCATGGGCGGCATAATTTTCAAAGTTTTTTGTTTTAAAGCCGAATTTCGCGCACTCCGAGAGAAACTCCGCAAGAACGTCCGCACAGGGTTTCCCGAACGGCATTCCGTCAAGAGCGCTCTCCTCAACGCTTCTGTGGGAAATAAGCCTTGACAGAAATTCCGTCATTTCGTCTTTATGAGAATAAATATATTCGTGAATTTTCAGTTTATAGTTTTCCATAGGTTTGTCACAGCCTTACTTTAAGGTTTTGAGAAAATCTTCTATTCTTCCCACAGCTTCCATAAGATGCTTTAACGAATAAGCGTAGGATATCCTGATATACCCCTCGCCGCATTTTCCGAAAGCGTCTCCGGGAACAACAGCCACGTTGTGTTCATATAAGAGCCTTTCGCAGAAATCCTCGCTCGTAAGCCCCGTATTTTTTATAGACGGGAAAACATAAAACGCTCCCGTCGGCTCAAAGCAGTCAAGTCCTATCTCGTTAAGCGCTCCCACAAGCCATCTTCTTCTGATATTGTATTCGTTCACCATATGCGCCGTGTCCTTTTCGCACGATCTTAACGCTTCTATAGCCGCGTACTGAGATATCGTCGGACTGGACATTATCCCGTACTGGTGAATTTTCAGCATCTGATTTATTACAGGTTCCGGACCGCACAGATATCCAAGTCTCCAGCCCGTCATAGCGTAGGCTTTTGAAAAACCGTTTACATACAGTGTGCGCTCTCTCATTCCGTCAAGCTCTATAATAGATGTATGCCGTTCGCTTCCGTATGTAAGCTCGGAATATATTTCGTCGGTCAGAACGAAAATGTTTGTTTCACGAAGTACTGCCGCTATTTCCTCAAGGCTTTTTCTGTCCATGCAGGCTCCCGTGGGGTTATTCGGAAAAGGCAGAATAAGAAGCTTTGTTTTGCTTGTGATCTTTTCAAGGAGCGCCGAAGCCTTCAGCTTGAAATCATCCTCGGCTTTCGTTTCGACAGTGACGGGAACTCCGCCCATAAGCGTGACAAGGGGAGCGTAGCAGACAAAGCAAGGCTCGCTGATAAGCACCTCGTCTCCCGGATTTACAAGCGCTCTTATACCGATATCTATTCCCTCCGAGCCGCCGACCGTTACGATAATTTCATGTTCCGGATCGTATTTCACTCCTGTTTTTTTATTCACGTACTCCGAGATGGCTTTTCTAAGCTCCGAAAGTCCCGCGTTTGCGGTATATTTTGTCTTTCCCTTTTCAAGAGCGGAAATTGCCGTTTTCCTTACCTGCCACGGCGTCTGGAAATCGGGTTCGCCAACGCCCAGGGAAATGACGTTTTCCATTGTAGCCGCAATGTCGAAGAACCTTCGTATCCCTGACGGCTTTATTTCCCTGCATTTGTCGGAGATTATCTTATCGTAGTCCATCACGGCGAGATAAGCCCCCTTTCGTCCTCCGCCTCGCCCTGCATGAAGAAGCCCTGCTGCTTGAAGCGTTTCAGCACAAAGTGCGTGGTGGTTGAGATCACGCCCTCTATCGTTGAAAGTCTCTGTGCCACGAAAAGCGCAATTTCCTTGTAATTTGTCCCGCTTAATGTAACGGCAAGGTCAAAGCTTCCGCTCATCAGAGTAACATCGTCCACCTCGTCGTACATCATTATGGTTTTTGCGAGATCGTCAAATCCGAAATCAGCCTTGGGGGTAACTTTGACTTCAATAAATGCGGTAACGAAGTCCTTGTCGAGAAGATCCTCGTTAAGGACGGGAGCGTAACCCTTTATCACTCCTTTTTCCTCATAGTTTCCGATTTCTTTTTTTACCTCGTCCTCGGAAAGACCCGAAGCGGCAGCCAGATCCTTTACGGACATACGGGCGTTCTTTTTAAGAAGGCTTATTATAATTGGTTCGGACATAATTATTCCTCTTTTCGGTTTAGTTGTTCCCGCCGTTTTCGGGCAGGTCATTCGGAGAAAATATACATTCTCAGTTTTTCAGACTGTGAAGCGGCGCGGGTATCTGTCCGCCTCTGGAGATGAATTTCGAGGGTGAAAATTTGTTTATGCTCATAACGGGACCGCTTCCGAAAAGTCCGCCCCAATCGAGAATATCTCCTTCTTTCATTCCTATCGCGGGGATTACTCTTACCGCTGTTGTTTTGGTGTTTATCATTCCGATAGCGGCTTCATCCGCGATAAGCGCGGAGATAACGTCTGCGGGAGTGTCTCCGGGGATAACTATCATATCAAGTCCCACCGAGCATACCGCGGTCATGGCTTCAAGCTTCTCTATCGAGAGAGAACCGCGCAGCGCCGCGTCTATCATTCCTTTGTCCTCGGAGACGGGAATGAACGCTCCCGAAAGTCCTCCTATGCGCGAGCAGGCCATTACGCCGCCTTTTTTAACGGCATCGTTGAGAAGCGCAAGAGCCGCTGTTGTTCCGCATGCTCCGCAGCTTTCAAGACCGATCTCCTCAAGTATATGCGCAACGCTGTCTCCGACAGCGGGCGTGGGAGCGAGGGACAGATCGACTATGCCGAACGGAACTCCCAGACGCTTTGAAGCGGTTACTCCGACAAGCTGACCCACTCTTGTTATTTTATATGATGTTTTCTTTATGATATCCGAAATTTCCGTAATATCCGCGTCGGGATATTTTTTCAGCGCGGAACGGACGACTCCCGGTCCCGAAACTCCCACATTTATAATGCAGTCGGGTTCGCCGACTCCGTGGAATGCGCCCGCCATAAAGGGATTATCCTCGACGGCATTGCAGAACACCACGAGCTTTGCCGCTCCGAAGCACTGATCATCGGCTGTTTTTTCGGCGCACTCGCGCACGATCTTTCCCATGAGCCTTACAGCGTCCATGTTGATCCCCGTTTTCGTGGAGCCGACATTTACCGACGAACAAACCTTTGTCGTTTCCGCAAGCGCTTCGGGAATGGAATTTATAAGATTTTCGTCTCCCGCGGAAAATCCTTTCTGAACGAGCGCGGAATATCCTCCGATAAGGTCAACTCCGACTGCTTTTGCGGCTTTTTCCATGGTGAGAGCGAATTTTACGGGGCTTTGTCCGCAAGCTGCGGAAACTATCGCTATGGGAGTTACCGAAATTCTCTTGTTGATAATGGGGATACCGTATTCCTTTTCTATTTCCTTTGCGGTTTCGGCGAGCTTTTGCGCCCTCCGGACAATCTTCTCATAAGCTTTTGCGCAGGCGCTGTCGATATCATCGTCTATGCAGTCAAGAAGCGATATGCCCATTGTAATTGTTCTGATATCAAGACAGTCGTCCTGTATCATTTTAATGGTTTCAAGTATATCGTATACGTCTATCATATGTTCTCCTTATATCCTGTGCATTGTATTGAAGATATCCTCGTGCATGGTGAGGATCTTAAGACCCTCGTCGCTGCCGAGCTTTGAAAGAGAATCGGACAGCGATGAAAAATCCGAACTCAGCTTTGAGATATCCACAAGCATGATCATTGCAAACATATCCTGAAGAACGCTTTGAGTCACTTCAATGACGTTTGCGTTTTTATCGGCGCACACGGCGCTTACCTTTGCGAGTATGCCTACGGCGTCCTTGCCTATAACAGTTATAACAGCTCTCATATTCGTATCCTTTCATATTTGCGGCGAACCGCTCCGAAGTGAACCGATAAGCGGTTCGATGTGTTTATACTCTTTAATTATAACATATTGGAAAAGAAATTATAATAGCACATTTTTACAAAAGGAAGATACGCGTGACGCTTCTTTTTGTAATCTTTATTATATCATTTTACGAATATTTGTGATATAATATCGGCGAGGTGAGAATAGTGCCCATAACCGCCGTTATTATGACATTTTTCGGAATTGCGGTCCTTTACGATACAAATAAGCATAAAAAGGAAAGAAAACCCGTATCAAGGTTTCTTATTGCCTTGATAGGACTTTTTTCCCTTTTGTACGGAGCAGTTAATTTTCTGCAGGTGATAGGAGCTGTATAAAATGAAAAAAATAGATCTTCACGCACATTCGACAAATTCCTTTGACGGGGAAGATTCGCCCGAAGCAATGGTCATTTCCGCTTTGGAAAAAGGCGTTTCCGTTTTCGCGCTTACCGACCACTGCGAAATAAACCGATGGTTTCCGCGCACGCATTATGACGAGGAAAATATTTTTCCGCAGGACACCTTTGATTTTGCGCATGACTTTGAAGCTTCCATGGAGGATAATCTCCGTTTGAAAGAAAAATACAGGGATAAAATAAAATTCATAAACGGAACGGAACTCGGAAACGCGCAGCTTGACTTCGGTCTTGCGGAAAGTGTTTCAAAGGACAAGCGTCTTGATTTTATCATAGGCTCCGTTCATCAGATGCGCGGCGAGGACGATTTTGCTTTTATCAACTACAGGGAACGCGATATAAACGAGCTTCTTGAAAAATATTTTGAAGAGGTGCTGACTGTCTGCAAAAGGGGGATATTTGATTCTCTCGGTCATATTACATATCCTCTTCGATATATCGAGGGTGAATACGGCTTTAATGTTTCTGTTTCCGATTACCGTGATATTATCGCGGAGTGTTTCAAAGAGGTCATCTCAAGGGGAAAATGCATTGAAGTAAATACATCGGGAACAAGGCAGAAATACGGCGGGACATTTCCCGACAAAACGCTTCTCGGATTATATAAAGATCTCGGAGGAAAATACATCACAACAGGTTCGGACGCGCACAGCGCCGATGATATTTTATCGGGTTTCGGCACAGCTTGCGGCATGGCGGAAAGTCTCGGACTTTCGTTATGTTTTTTTGAACACAGGTCAATGAATGTTATTTCTTAATGTCTCACGCGTTATCTCACTGAGAGATAACGCGCAGTTTTTTTCTCTCTTTAGTCTGTGATTGATCATTTTGCTTGATTTTTTATTAAATTGTTCAAAAATTCCGCTTATATCGCCTTAAAATGTGTGAAATCCCAAGAATTTTGCAAGTTACAAAAAAAATCTTGCAAAATTCTATTGACAAGAGACTTCCTTTGTGATAAAATGAATTTATATTAAAAGCCCGTAAACGTTTTGGGAAAAAAGGAGTAACGGAGCATGGATAATTACAGAAAACAAGAACCGTTTGAAAAACAGGGTCTTTATGACCCGAAATTTGAACATGAAAACTGCGGTATCGGAGCTGTGGTCAGCCTGAACGGAAAAGCCGACAATAAGGTCGTTGATAACGCTCTTAAAATAGTTGAAACTCTTGAACACAGAGCAGGCAAGGACGCCGAAGGAAAAACAGGTGACGGCGTGGGAATTCTTTTGCAGATTTCCCACTCTTTCTTTAAAAAGGAAACCGAAAAGCTCGGAATGAAACTGGACGGAGAAAGAGAATACGGCATAGGTATGTTCTTTTTCCCTCAGTCGGAGGAAAAACGAAAAAACGCTATGAAAATCCTCGAGGACGTTCTCGCGGAGGAGGAAATACCTTTTCTGGGCTGGAGAAAAGTCCCCGTTAATCCCGAAGTGCTCGGCTCGAAGGCACTTGAAAGTATGCCCGAAATATATCAGGGCTTTGCCGCAAAACCCGAAAACTGCGAAAAGGGAATAGATTTCGACAGAAAACTTTATATTGCGAGAATGATTTTTGAAAAAAGAGAAAAAAATACCTATGTATGCTCCTTTTCAAGCCGTACCATAGTATATAAGGGAATGTTTCTTGTTTCTCAGCTGCGTAATTTCTACACAGATCTTCAGGATAAGGATTATAAATCGGCTGTCGGAATAGTTCATTCGCGCTTTTCCACAAATACAAATCCGTCATGGCAGCGCTCTCACCCGAACAGAATTATCGTTCACAACGGCGAGATAAACACTATTACGGGAAATGTCGATAAAATGCTCAGCCGTGAAAATATACTGAAAAGCAAATACCTCGGTGACAGAATGAAGGATATCGTTCCCATTCTCGATGTGACGGGGTCGGATTCGGCAAGACTTGACAATACTCTCGAATTTATGACAATGGCGGGAATGGAGCTTCCTCTTGCGGTCATCACCCTTATTCCCGAACCGTGGCAGCATATAGATACAATGAGCAGAGAAAAACGCGCGTTCTATCAGTACTACGCGACAATGATGGAACCGTGGGACGGCCCCGCGTCCATAATCTTCTCCGACGGCGATCTCGCCGGAGCGGTGCTTGACAGAAACGGTCTGCGCCCGTCAAGATATTATATCACCGACGACGGACAGGGAAATAAATATCTTATTCTTTCCTCCGAGGTCGGAGCGCTTGATATCCCCGAAGAGCATATCATCTGCAAGGAAAGGCTTCACCCCGGAAAAATGCTTCTCGCCGATATCGGAAAGGGCGAGCTTATCGATGACGAAACCATAAAGAACAGATACGCGAAACAAAATCCCTACGGAGAATGGCTTGACCATAATCTTCACCCGCTTTCGGAATTCTTTATTCCGAATAAAAAGCCGCAGAGATATTCGGGCGAAAAACTCGCGCGTCTTCAGCACGCTTTCGGATATACCTACGAAGCTATCAGAAATACAATGATACCTATGGCTCTTAACGGCGCGGAGCCTATTTCCGCCATGGGAACGGATACTCCCATTCCTCCGCTGTCAAAGGAGAATCCTCCGCTTTTCGATTACTTCAAGCAGCTTTTCGCACAGGTGACGAATCCTCCCATCGACGCTGTCAGAGAATCGGTCATCACCGATACGGCGGTATATCTCGGAGCGTCGGGAAATATCCTTGAGGAAAAGGAAGAGAACTGTCTCGTTTTAAAGGTTCTTAATCCCGTACTTACAAATCTTGACCTTATGAAAATACGCATGGCTGATATCAATGGACTTAAAACCGCTGATATATCCATGATCTATAACAAGAAAGAATCGAATCTCCGTTCGGCTGTTGAAAATCTCTATGCTCAGGCGAACGAGGCTCACGAAAACGGAGCGACCGTTCTTATCCTCTCAGACAGGGGAGTTGACAGCGAGCATATCGCTATACCGTCGCTTCTTGCGGTCGCCGCGCTTGAAACTTATCTTGTCAGAACAAGAAAAAATACGGCGATCTCGCTTATCGTCGAAACAGCCGAGCCGTATGAGGTACATCATTTCGCGGTTCTTCTGGGATTCGGCGCAAGCGCCGTCAATCCGTATCTTGCTATGGATACTTTATATCAGCTTACGGCGGAACACGCCATCGACAAGGAATATACCGAATCTCTGAACGCTTATGTGAAGGCTGTCGTTGACGGTATTGTAAAAATCGCGTCAAAAATGGGAATCTCAACCATTCAGTCATATCAGGGTTCCAAGATATTCGAGGCTCTCGGAATAAGCAAATCGGTATGCGATGAGTTTTTCCCCGATATCGTAAGCAGAGTCGGCGGGATAGATCTTGACGATATCGAAGCACAGGCTCTTGCGCGGCATGACGCGGCGTTCGATCCTATGGATCTTACCGTTAACGATTCCATGGAAAGCATAGGCACTCATAAATCGAGAAGCGGCAAGGAAGAACATATGTATAACCCCGAAACCATCCATCTTTTGCAGCTTGCCGCGTGGAACAACGATTACGGCGCTTATAAAAAATACGCAGCCCGCTTAAACGATGAAACGAAAAATCTTACGCTCAGAAGCACTCTTGATCTTAATTACGATAAATCAAAGGAGATACCTCTCGACGAGGTTGAAAGCGCCGAAAGCATAATGCGCCGCTTTAAAACAGGAGCGATGTCATACGGCTCCATATCAAAGGAAGCTCATGAATGTATGGCGATCGCCATGAACCGTATCGGCGGAAAATCCAACAGCGGAGAGGGCGGCGAAGACATTGACAGAATCCTCACCGCAGGTTCCGCCGAGGATAAATGCTCCGCAATAAAGCAGGTCGCTTCGGGACGCTTCGGAGTCACCTCGGAATATCTTGTCTCCGCAAAGGAAATACAGATAAAAATGGCACAGGGCGCAAAGCCCGGCGAGGGAGGTCATCTTCCCGCGAAAAAGGTCTACCCGTGGATAGCGAAAACAAGACATTCCACTCCGGGAGTGGCGCTTATATCGCCTCCTCCTCATCACGATATATATTCTATAGAAGATCTGGCGGAGCTTATATATGATCTTAAAAACGCCAACAAGGACGCGAGGATATCCGTTAAACTCGTTTCCGAGACGGGAGTGGGAACGGTTGCCGCAGGCGTTGCAAAGGCGGGAGCGGAAGTTATTCTCATATCCGGCTATGACGGCGGAACGGGAGCGGCTCCCGGAAGCTCCATTCATAACGCGGGTCTTCCGTGGGAACTCGGACTTTCCGAAACACATAAAACGCTTATCATGAACGGACTCCGCTCCAAGGTGGTCATAGAAACAGACGGCAAGATGATGACGGGAAGAGACGTTATTATCGCGGCTTGTCTCGGCGCGGAGGAATACGGCTTCGCTACCGCTCCTCTCGTGACCATGGGCTGTGTTATGATGAGAGTATGCAATCTCGATACCTGTCCCGTCGGAGTAGCGACGCAAAATCCCGAACTTCGCAAACGCTTTAAGGGAAAACCCGAATATATAGTCAACTTTATGAGATTCATCGCCGAGGATATGAGAGAGTATATGGCAAAGCTCGGCGTCCGCACCGTTGACGAGCTTATCGGAAGAGCCGATCTTCTCCGCAAGAGAGATTATCCTGAGGGTCACAGAGCGGCTAAGATAGATATGAGCGCGATCCTTGATATTCCCTCTGCGGGAGAAAACCGTTCCCGCTTTGATATATCCGACAGGTTTGACTTCAAGCTTTCGGAAACTATCGATGAAAAGGTCATTATCCCGCAGATGAAAGACGCTTTTGAATCGGGAAAGCCTGAGAGCATAGAACTTGAGGTCAGCAATCTGAACCGTACTCTGGGTACTCTTTTCGGCTCGGAGATAACAAAAAAATACGGCGGCACTCTTGCCGATGATACATATGTCGTAAAATGTCACGGTTCGGGCGGACAGAGCTTCGGAGCGTTCATTCCGAAAGGACTAACTCTTGTGCTTGAGGGCGACAGCAACGATTATTTCGGAAAGGGTCTTTCGGGCGGAAAGCTTGTTCTCATGCCGCCGAAGAACGCAAAATACAGAACGGAACAAAATATCATCGTCGGAAACGTTGCTCTTTTCGGAGCTACGAGCGGAAAGGCGTTTATCGCCGGAGTGGCGGGAGAACGCTTCTGCGTGAGAAATTCGGGAGCTTCGGTCGTTGTCGAGGGCGTGGGAGATCACGGCTGTGAATACATGACAGGCGGCGTGGCGGTAATTCTCGGAAAAACGAGCAAGAATTTCGCCGCAGGCATGAGCGGCGGAACAGCGTATGTTCTTGACGAGGATTTCGATCTCTACACAAAGTTAAACAAGTCCCTCGTGGGATTTTCAAAAGTCACCGAAGAAGAGGATATTGAAATGCTCCGCTCCCTCATAACGGAACACGTGGAAGCGACAAATTCCGTTCGCGGGCAGGAAATTCTTGATGATTTTGAGAAATTTCTTCCGAAATTCAAGAAGATCATTCCTCACGACTACGCGAAAATGCTTTCGAGCATAAGAAAATTTGAAAGTCAGGGCAAATCCGCCGATGAGGCGAGAATCGAAGCTTTCTACGAAAATACAAGAAAGAAAGCATAAGGGAGGACACAGATATGGGAAAGCCGACAGGTTTTTTAGAATATGAAAGAACTGAAAACGAGGCGGCGGCGCCTCTTCAGAGAATTAAAACATACCGTGAGTTTCATACGCCTCTTTCTAAGGAGGAAAGGCGGAAGCAGGCTTCAAGATGCATGGACTGCGGAGTTCCGTTCTGTCAGTACGGAAAACCGATAAACGGTATGGTTTCGGGATGTCCGCTCAATAATCTCTGCCCCGAATGGAACGATCTTGTCTATAAGGATAATATGCCGCAGGCGCTTTCACGTCTGCTGCTTACAAACAGTTTCCCCGAATTTACTTCAAGAGTATGCCCCGCGCTGTGTGAAAAAGCCTGCACCTGCTCTCTTTACGGAGAGAGCGTGACCGTAAAGGAAAATGAATACGCTGTAATCGAATATGCCTTTGAGAACGGCATGATGAAGCCGAAAGCTCCGAATGTCAGAACAGGCAAAAAAGTCGCTGTGATAGGCTCGGGACCTGCGGGTCTTGCCGCCGCACAGAGACTTAACAGGAGAGGTCACAGTGTGACTGTCTTTGAAAGAGAGGATCGTATCGGAGGACTCCTGATGTACGGCATACCTAATATGAAGCTTGAAAAATCTGTCGTTGACAGGCGCGTAAAGCTTATGGAGGAAGAGGGCGTTGTATTTAAGACAAATGTGAACGTCGGAAAGGATATATCCGCCGAGGAGATAAAAAGTAAATTCGACGCTGTTATTCTGTGCTGCGGAACGGGAAACGCAAGAGATATCTCCGCTCCCGGACGAGACGCGGATGGTATTTGCTTTGCGGTGGATTTTCTCAAGGCAACCACAAAAAGTCTGATGAGTTCGGATCTTTCCGACGGATATCTCATCAGCGCGAAATATAAGCACGTTGTCGTAATAGGCGGCGGCGATACAGGCAACGATTGCGTTGGTACGGCGATAAGACACGGCTGCAAATCCGTGACGGAGCTTGAAATGATGCCGAAGCCTCCCGTAACAAGAGCGGAGGATAATCCATGGCCCGAATGGCCCCGCGTGCTTAAAACCGATTACGGTCAGGAAGAAGCAATGGCTGTATTCGGCGTTGATCCGAGGATGTATCAGACTACCGTTAAACAATTTTTAAAGGACGACTCCTTTCATGTGAGAGCTGTTGAAATTATCTCTCTTACTCCCGAAAAGGACTCCGCGACAGGCAGAACGAAAATGACAATAGTTCCCGGCAGCGAGAAAATAATTCCCGCAGATCTGGTTCTTATTGCGGCGGGATTTCTCGGCACGGAAAAATATATCGCGGACGCTTTCGGCGTAAAATTAAACGCGCGTTCAAATGTGGAGACTTCCGCTCCCGACGATTACAAAACAAATGTTCCGGGAGTATTCACCGCAGGCGATATGCACCGCGGACAATCTCTTGTCGTATGGGCAATAAGAGAGGGCAGAGACGCCGCAAAGGCTGTGGACGAATATCTTATGGGATATTCCACGCTTAGATAAAAAAAGTTATCCGAAAACCAATCGGATAACTTTTTTTATTGCGCAGCTTTTTAAAAGCGTTATTTTCCTGTTTTCGCCTTCATGGCGGCGTGTGTTCTTTTTATTTCGGAAAGAGAGGCATTGAGAGCCGTTTCCGATTCGCTTAAAATGCTGTTTACATAATCATATGCGGAGCTTTTCAGAATTTTTGCCTGCTTCTGAGCCTGTGTGATGATCTCAATGCCCTGCGCCCGTGCCTGTTTTGTTATCTCATCGTTTGCGACAAGCGTTTTGGCGCGTTCCTCCGCCTTTCTGACTATCTGCTCTGCTTCTTTGCGTGCGCCGGAAATGATAGCCTCCCTGTCGTTAAGGACGCGGTTCGAGTATGTTATCTGTTCGGGAATAGCCGCTCTGGCGTCGTTTAAATATTCACGCAGAAGATCTCCGTCAAGTCTTATCGAGGCCGAGGAAAACGGAACTTTTTTTGCTTCGTCTATCATGTCCTCAATACTGTCAAGGATCTGTTCTATAGTCATTGCCATATTGGTTTCTCCTCTCTTTTTCGGTAAACGCACCTGAAAATCCGTATTATAGTAAACGGCATTAAATTTGACTTAAGGTCAAGCGAAAATTTGCATATATGATTTTTGCGCGGACTGAAGGTACAAATTATAATGCCGTTTACTGTAAAGTCAGGCAAAAGCGCGTCTGACAGCGCGGATTTCAATGATGTTTACCGTTGTTCAGTCTGTTTTCAATGTCGTGGAGTATGCAGGCGGGAATAAAGCTGCTTATATCGCCGCCGAACGAGGCGACCTGCTTTACCACGCTGGAGCTTAGGTACATATTCTCGGAAGAGGTCGTAAGAAAGACGGTTTCCGCGCCGTGATAAAGTCTCGCGTTTACGAGAGCCATCTGGAATTCGTACTCGAAATCCGTGACGGCGCGAAGTCCCTTTACTATCGCGGTAGCTCCCACCGATTTTACATAATCGGCGATAAGTCCGTCGCATATATCCACGACAACATTAGTAAGTTTGGCGTCATCTATGGTTTTATGGATCAGAGTCACCCGTTCTTCGGGTGAAAAGCTCGGATTTTTTCCTGCATTCAGTGCTACAAGCACTATGACCTTATCGAAAAGCATCGAGGCTCTTTTTATTATATCGAGGTGTCCCAGGGTAACGGGATCAAAGCTTCCGGGGCAAACGGCTATTCTCATTTTATAAATCAGCCTTCTTCGTTAAAAGGTATTTTATATACGGTCACCGCGGTTTTGCCGTAGCGGTAGGTCTTGTTTTTTTTGAGTCTCCCGACAGCTTCGGGAAGGGAAAGATCCTTTTCATGCTCGCAGACAGCGATCCCTCTCACGCTCATAAGCGGTTCAAGAAGGGGCAGAGCTTCGGCGATAAGATCTTTGCCGTAAGGCGGGTCGAGAAAAGCTATATCGAATTTGTATCTCGACATACGCAGAAAATCGAGACTGTCCCCGCATATCACATTTGAATCCTCTTTGAAGCCCGCGAGAGAGATATTTTCTCTTGTGAGATCTGCGCTTTCCTTAGATTTGTCAACGAAGCGGCAGAACTTTGCCCCGCGCGAAAGAGCTTCTATACCGAGCTGACCCGTTCCCGAAAAAAGGTCGAGTATCTCGGAGCCTTCTATATCGAACTGTATAACGGAAAAGACAGCCTCCTTGACCATATCGGATGTGGGGCGGATATCTCTTCCCTCAAAGGTTTTAAGTTTTTTTCCTCTTGCCTTGCCTGTAATTATTCTCATATATCCGTATCCTTTTTTAAGTTATTACAAAATGATTACACACTGCTACTATTTATTATAACGCATTTGTTTCAATTTGTCCATATCGTAACACAAATTTAACAATTAATAATAAATAAATTAATATAAAATATTTTGAATGTTTTGTTTATTTTCAATAAATTGTTACATATCTGTGACAAGATTATGAAATTTATTAAAGCCTATTGTATTTTACGAAAAGTTGTGATATAATAATAAAAACATCAGGTAAAAAGCAAATTCAGATCGTCCGTTACTTTTGAAAATCGGACGCTTGAATCGATCTGTAAATCAAAAGAAAAGGAGTTAAAAAATTATGAAAGCATTAGGTGTGGTTCTTACGGCTCTTATTTCCGCCGCTGCGGGTGCAGCTGCCGCTGTTTATACGGTAAAGAAGCGCGAAGAGCTTGAACAGTATGATTATGATTTCGACGATGACGATGAGATCTATTTCGATGATGACGATGAATGTGCGGACTGCTCTTCCTGCTCCGAAGACGATAAGACGGAGGATGATAAGCAGGAAACCGCCGCTGCCGCGGAGGAAGCTCCTGCGGACGATGTACCCGAGGACGATGTACCCGAGGAGGATTCCGAGGGAGTCTGATCCGCACAGAACATGAAAAACTATTAAAACGCTTCGATTTTTTCGCAGCGTTTTATTTTTAACAAAAAGCTGACGCCATCCGACAGTCAGCCTTTTGTTTTATTCTCCCTCTTCGATTATGTAGATTGTAACGTTTTTGTTTCCCCATTCAATGCAGTCGTCGTAGCTCCACATGAAAAGGTCTACCACGATGGAACCTTTCATTACCGAGCCGCCCGTATCCGCAGCTATTGCATATCCGTAAACCTCGCCGTCGTCAGCCACTATGTAGAGCTTCGAGCCATACGGGATTATTTCGGGATTAACGGCGACATATCCCTGGAACACCTCTTTGCCCGTAGACATGAGCGCTCCGGGTTCCGCAGTGTACGCGCAGGCTTTTCCGTGAACTGTTCTTACGTAATTTATCGGAACGTTGTTTTCGTCAAGAATAATATTTGCGGGAACATCGAACTGTGATATTGCGGGAACGGAAGACGCGCTTATTCCGTCTTCCGTGTAAAAGGCTTCTTCAGAATAAGCGTCCGCCGCGCTTTCTTCGGAATCCTCGCGAAGCTCGTCTGCGTTATCGTATGAACAACCGTATACACCGTAATTTTCGTCCGTGCTG
Organism: uncultured Ruminococcus sp.; assembly: GCA_964501705.1. Taxonomy (GTDB): domain Bacteria; phylum Bacillota; class Clostridia; order Oscillospirales; family Ruminococcaceae; genus RGIG4694. Next base: position 23,514 of record CAZCUQ010000011.1, read on the forward strand.
TCCGCAGCGTTTCCTTCATAGTTTTCGGAAGCGGGAATCATCGTTCCGTTTGCTGTTATCTGATTTACGGGTTCTTCAATAACTTCCTCGGAGATAAGCTCTCTTTCGGTTTCTTCTCCGTCAATTTTCTTTATTTTATATACAGTCTTTTTTGTTCCTTCTCTGCCGTACGCAACTATTTCCGTTTCTCCTTCGGGAAGAGTTTCATCATCGACATAGGTCGTTTCAAAGGGAATTGATTCGTTTTTGGTAACTTTATAGAATTTAACGTCCTTTACCGTAATGATAAGTCTGTCGGTGAGAGAAGTTTCGAGAGACGGCGTTACGATATCGTTTTTATCGGTGTCAACGCCTGCCTTTATAAGCGCGTCCTCAACTGTTCCCGAAGCTTCGATATAATCCGTGCCGTTCATGCTGATCACCGTAACGTCGCGGAGCAAGGGAGACGATTCAAGGGATCTGCCCGGATTTATCACCGCGCTTTCCATTACGGAAACGCTCCGGGGCGCCGCTTTCGGAACGGTAACATCGGGAATTGCGGGATTCGATGTGTTTTCGGCGCCGACATCGGAGGAATATCCGTCGTTTTCCTCGCCGCCGGTTTCGTTTTCCGAGCAGGAATATTCGGAAAGATTCGCGCTGTCTTTATCGGAAGCTTTTTCCGAAGCCGTGCCGACAGAAACACATATTGCGGCGGTGCATATTACAGACAATACTGCCGCGGCCATACGGCGTTTTTTGTATTCGGATTTTTTTTCGGGCAAAAGCTCGACTATTCTGTCGTCTTTGTTTAAGTTGTTTGAAATCATATTTTTTCTCCGTTCATAATCGGGATACTGTTGTATCTCTTTTATTCTGTATTCCGCTTTATATTTCTCACGGAATAGTTACAATTTGTAACTGTTGTCATTATACCGTAATAAGACGAACTTGTCAATCTTTTGTTTGTAACCGATATTTATTTATTTTGTCCAAAAAAAGTGCAATTTTGTGAGGAATATCCCATGGATAAAACCCCGTTTGGCGCGATTTTTACGAAATTTGATGTGCATTTTCAACAAACCTTTCATAAAATGCGCGATCGGGCGGTCATTTTGCCGTTTTTTTACGGCAAATACCCCGATTTTCCGATGTTTTTCGAGACGGCGAAAAATCATAACGGAAATTTTGCGCATATTTTATGTGCATATTGACAAAAAGATTCCGACAAACGGCGGGTGAAAATATCTGATTTGTAAAACTATTTGCATTTTCGACATTTTCTTTCGATTCTGACCTTTTTTGAGCTTATTTTGCTTTTGTTCTTATTTTTTAACTCAAATGTAATGTATTTTTTTGAATTGTAATCAAATGTAATCATTTTGTAATATGTGCGTCTCTTTCGTAATAAAGTTAAAATAAAAAGCTTGCGGATATCTATTTACTTTTTGAAAAATATATATTATAATGGTATAAAGGACTTTTTGTAACCCGAAAGGAGCTCGTCTTATGAAAATGAAAAAACAAATAAAGGGAAGCTTTCCGGACAGACCGAATAATTTTATTAAGTTTTTCCGCATTTCCGCGCCTATCGTTGTGGCGCTCACGCTTTTTGTTTCCTCGGCGTTCTATATCGTTTACCGCATGGTCAGCGATTATAACTACCGTGAACGCTGGAAGGATTACGACGAGTGCGGACTCGGCTGACGGACGGTGCCGAAATGTATATTTATAACGCCAGGATCTTTACAATGGACGGCGATGAACCTTTTGAAGGCTTTGTTTGCCTGAAAGACGGAAAGATCGCCGAAGTCGGAAAAGGCTCTCCGAAAGAAGTCTCCCCCGATGATATCGACTGTATGGAGAATTTCCTTTTTCCGGGGTTTATCGACTGCCATTCCCACATCGGAATGATAGGCGACGGAGCCGGCTGTGAGGGCGAGGACGTAAACGAGGATACAGACCCCGTTACTCCTCATATACGCTCGATAGACGGGCTTAATTTCCGCGACGGATATTTCCGCGACGCACAGCGTGCGGGAGTTACCTGCTGCGTTACGGGCTGCGGCTCGGCAAATCCCGTGGGCGGAGATCTTATCGCCGTGAAAACTTTCGGACGGTGCGCCGATGAAATGCTTATCAGGCGCGTCGCGATAAAATTCGCACTCGGTGAAAATCCGAAATCCGTATACCGCGACAGGGACGAAACTCCCGTTACGAGAATGGCTTCGGCGGCAATTATCAGAGAAGCTCTTCTTACGGCAAAACGCTATGCGGAAGATATCGAAAGCGCCGAGGACGGCGATAAACCCGATTTCGACATGAAATCGGAGGCTCTTCTTCCTCTGTTAAAGCGGGAGATTCAGGCGCATTTTCACTGTCACCGCGCCGACGATATTATGACGGCTGTGCGAATAGCGGAGGAATTTGACCTTGATTACGTGCTTATCCACTGCACGGAGGGACATCTTATCGCCGATATTTTGGGCGAAAAAAAAGCCCGCGCCGTTGTCGGGCCAATTATCTCGGACAGGGGAAAGCCCGAACTTGCAAATGCTTCCGTGTCCGACGCGGCCATACTCTTTGAAAACGGCGTTAAGACCGCGATATGCACCGACTGCCCCGAGCTTCCGGTTGAATATCTTCCGCTTTCGGCGGCGATATGCGCAAAGGCGGGACTTGGGCATGACGAGGCGCTCCGTGCGATAACAGTTAATCCTGCAGAAATAGCGGGAATTTCCGACCGCGTCGGAAGAATAAAAAAGGGTCTGGACGCCGATCTTGTTGTCCTTGACGGCGATCCGCTCGATCTTATGACAAATGTTTTGCTTACTGTGACAGACGGAAAAATCGTGTATAAAAGATAGGAAGTGTATTTTTTGAGAGAAATAGATGTTGCGCAGATCACGGATATTGTACGCGATTTGTGCATCAAGGCTAATATTTATCTCCCCGAAAGTCTTGAAAGATGTCTTGCCCTATCTGTCGAAAAGGAAGAATCCCCCACGGGTCGTGAGGTTTTGTCCGATATCCGCAAAAATATCTGTGCGGCAAGGGAAGAACGCATCCCCGTGTGTCAGGATACGGGTATGGCAGTCATTTTCCTTGAGGTGGGACAGGATGTTCACTTTGTCGGGGGAAATCTCACCGACGCGATAAATAAAGGCGTTTCGAGGGGCTATACCGAGGGGTATCTCCGCTGTTCGATAGTTTCCGATCCGCTCGAAAGAGTAAACACGGGGGATAATACCCCGTCTGTTATACATACAGTAATAACAGACGGCTGTAAAGTCTCGGTAGATGTCTGCCCGAAAGGCTTCGGGAGCGAAAATATGTCCTCGCTTAAAATGTTTACTCCTTCGGCGACAGCCGGGGATATTGAGGACTATGTTGTTTCCGTAGCTGAAAAGGCAGGCTCGAATCCCTGTCCTCCGATGATTCTCGGAGTGGGCATAGGAGGAAATTTTGAATACTCGGCTTTTCTTGCGAAAAAAGCTCTTTGCAGGGATATCTCCGTGAGAAATCCGAAGGCTCTTTACAAAAAAATGGAGAAGAATATCCTTGAAAAAATCAATAAATCGGGCATAGGTCCGCAGGGCTTCGGAGGAAGGATAACCGCTTTGTCGGTGAATATTGAAGAAGCTCCGACTCATATCGCGGGGCTTCCCGTTGCCGTGAACATGGGCTGTCATGTTACAAGGCACGCTCACGCGGAAATATAACGAAAAGGAAGAATATAAATGAATATTAAAAAAATAACGTGCATCCTTACAGCCTGCACACTCATGTCGGGTATCCTGGCGGGCTGCGGCGAAAAAACCGGCGAGGACGATTCAACGAAAGAAAATAATAATACGGAAAGCGGCGATCCTGTTTCGGATTCGGAGGCGTCATCCGGGACTGAGGGCGGCATAAAAGCTATTTACGGCGATATCCGCACGGAATTTAATGAAAATCTCGACCTTTCGGATTATCCGCTTACAAAATCGGATGTTCCCGCGGATTTTGAGGCTCTTTACGAGGCGGAGGACGGCGTTCTCGCGGGAAACGCAAAGGCAAACGACGGCGGAGAACTCGCTTCGGGCGGAAAATGCGTCGAGGGCATAAATTCCGAGGGCGACAGCCTCACTATTAAAGTAAACTGTGATTATACGGGATTCTATGACCTTGATTTTCTGACTCTCGGAGATTCGGGCAGGGTCGATTACGTTTACATTGACGGCGAACAGGGCGGTGAGATCACCAATACTTCCCCCGAATCATTCGGAGATACTTATTTACTCGGAGTATATCTTGAAAAGGGCGAACATGATATTGAGATCCGCCCGTATTGGGGCCACGTTGCTTACGACTGCCTTAAAATTACCGCCGCAAGCACCGTCACCGAGGATACTTACAAGGTGACAAAGTCTCTCTCCAACCCTAATGCGGACGATAACACAAAAAGACTTTATAATTTCCTCTGCGATATATACGGAAAGTACAGCCTTGCCGGTCAGTACGCCGACGAGGGAAGAATGTCCAAGGAGCTTGAGGAAATAAAAGAAGCTACGGGCAAGGAATTTTCCGTTATAGGTCTTGATCTTATGGGCTACGACAGTACCTCGCAGTCGCACGGAGACAACCCCGCGTCGATAGAATACGCCTACGACTGGTACGTAAACGGCGGAGGTATAGTCCAGATGCTCTGGCATTGGAGAGTTCCGGGGAAATTCTGCAAGAACGACGCGGATAACCCGTGGTACAGCGCGTTCTACAAAGAGGGTACGACTATCGACCTCGACAAGGTAATGAACGGCGAGGACGAAGAGGGATATCAGCTCCTGATGGACGATATCGACATTATAGGCACACAGCTTGAAAGACTTCGCGACGAGGGAGTTCCCATTCTCTGGAGACCTCTTCACGAGGCTTCGGGAGGCTGGTTCTGGTGGGGCAACTGCTCGCCCGAAAGCTACAAAAAGCTTTGGAACGTTATGTATGACAAGCTCACAAACGAGCATAATCTCACTAATCTTATCTGGATATGGAACGGTCAGAGCGCCGAGTGGTATCCCGGAGACGAGACGGTCGATATCATCGGCTGGGATATATATCAGGGAAATCTCGTATATACGTCACAGAGCGGAAGATTCAACGATATGGCAAAAAATTACGGCACGGAGAATAAGCTTATCGCACTTACCGAAAACGGCTGCGTTCCCGATCCCGACCTTACTTTCAGAGATAACGCAAGATGGCTTTTCTGGGGTACATGGAGCGATCCGTTCACCCTCAAGCTGAAAGTTGTTCTTAATGAGGAATATACCGAAAAATCGCAGCTTATCAAAACTTACAATCACGAAAGAGTGCTTACTCTGGACGAGCTTCCCGATCTTAAAAATTACCGCGTAGACTGATCAGACTTCCTCAAACGAATAAATTTTCCTGAAAGGTATTGACAAGTCAGAACATTTGTGCTATAATAAAAATATGAGAAAATTCGGAAAGGAAAAAGTTTATAATGGCAGGAAAAAAAGAAGCTAAAAAAATTATTTCGGTTACAAAGGAACTTTCCGCCGAGGATAAGAAAAAAGCACTCGCTTCCGCGATCGCACAGCTTGAAAAACAGTACGGTCAGGGAGCGGTAATGAAGCTCGGCGAGGCGTTCAATTATAATGTCGATCACATACCCACAGGCTCAATGACTCTCGATACCGCGCTCGGCATAGGCGGAGTTCCGAGGGGAAGGATCATCGAGGTCTACGGTCCCGAAAGTTCGGGAAAAACCACCGTTGCGCTCCAGATAGCTGCCGAAGCACAGAAAAGCGGCGGGTATGCCGCGTTTATCGATGTTGAACACGCTCTTGACCCCGTATACGCAAAGGCTCTCGGAGTTGACATAGACAATCTGCTTGTTTCACAGCCCGACAGCGGCGAACAGGCGCTTGAAATAATGGAATCCCTCGTCCGTTCGGGAGCTATCGACTGCATAGTTCTCGATTCGGTCGCGGCAATGGTCACAAAAGCCGAGATCGACGGCGAAATGGGCGATACTCACGTGGGACAGCTTGCCCGCCTTATGTCTCAGGCAATGAGAAAATTGACATCTGTTATTTCAAAGACAAACTGCGTCGCGATTTTTATAAATCAGGTGCGCGAAAAAATCGGCGTTATGTACGGAAACCCCGAAACCACTCCCGGAGGAAGAGCGCTTAAATTCTATGCATCGGTCAGAATTGAGGTCCGCAAGGGCGAAGCTATTAAATCAGGCTCAAATGTCGTCGGCAACAGAACCAGATGCAAAATAGTTAAAAATAAAGTCGCTCCGCCTTTTAAAGAATGTGAATTTGATCTGTTTTACGGCAAGGGAATTTCACGCACGGGAGAGGTTATCGATCTTGCCTCCGATCTTGAGATCGTTAAAAAAAGCGGTGCGTGGTACTCATATAACGACAGCAAGATAGGGCAGGGACGTGAGGCGGCTAAAGAATTCCTTGCGGCAAATCCCGATATCATGAAGGAAATCGAGGAAAAACTCAGGGAAAAGTCGGATGAGATAATCGCTTCACAGAAAAATAAGAAAAAATCCGATCTTGACATTGCCGCCGAGGAGGCTATGGAGGCAGCGGAAGAAGCGGAATCTATCGGAAAAGAAGAAGTTCCCTCTTCAAAACATCCCGCTATCGATATCGACGCGGACGATGATTTCGAGGAATTTACTCCCGTTGACAGCTGAGCATGAAAATCACGGATACGGGCGCATTTAAAGGAGATACGTATTTTTTTGAGGTCGATTCCGAGGAAAAATATTATGTTCATCAGACGATTTTTATACAGTTCGGAATATGTAAGGATATGGAAATATCTGAGGAAAAGCTGAATGAAATCGTTGACGAGAACACCTACAGACGCGCAAAGGAGCGCGCTTTATACCTTATTGACCGTAGGGAATACGGGTTTAAGGAACTTTATAAAAAGCTTCTCCCGAATTATGACGGAAAAATCTGTCTGAGAGTGTGCAAAAAGCTGGCGGAGCTTGGAATAATCAACGACAGACGCTATGCCGCACATCTTGCGGAGTATTATACTCATACGAAAAAATTCGGTAAGTACAGGGCGAGGCAGGAAATTATACTCCGAGGAATATCGCCGAGTGCTGCGGACGAGGAGCTTGAAAGGTTTTCCGACGGCGAGGCTGACGTCATAAAGGATATTATTTCACGTAAGTACGAGGAAAAGCTTGCCGACCCCGCAGAAGTCAAAAAGGTCATTGCGGCACTTATGCGCAGGGGATTTTCTTACTCTGAAATTAAAAAAGCACTCGAAGTGTACGATTTTGAGTGATTTCAACAAAAAAACAATAAAATATTTTAAAAATACGTCTAAAAAATATAATGATATTTTCGGGTTGTTGTGATATAATATAAGACACACGGGAAGATTAAAGTTCCCTGCGTCGTAAATCGTATTTTCGGAAACAGAGACGTGCCGGCGGTATATCCTGATATTGCGGGGCGTGTTTGCGGATGAGGATATGTTTATATATATCTTTTTTGGCAATGCCGGAAACGTTGTTGAGAAAGACCTCCGCAGTTAGCTGGAAATGACTGCGGAGTTTTACTTTGGATAAATCGCGCACAAAAATATATTTTTGGATAAGATGATTTGTACAAGCATACAAAAGTACAAAATTCCTCTTGACAAAAAGAGAAGTGTGATGTATAATATTTTTGTTGTCACGGA
>CAZCUQ010000012.1:0-30469 GCA_964501705.1 uncultured Ruminococcus sp.
CTAAAACATAAAAAATTGACAAAAGCTATTTACTGTCTTGCGGTTTTGTGATATAATGATTACAGTAATTATAATGATTTTTTATGCGAAATCAAATCGGATCAAATGAGATCTTTAAAAACGTTTTTGCGCGTGAAGTTTTCCGTGCTCTGTCTGAGGAAGTGAACGATACGGAATATAAACTTGTCAGAATGAACAGAAAATCACTTTCAATGTCTATCGACAAAGACGGTGTTCCTTTGATCAAAGCGCCGTACAGCGTGTCCTGCGATGTGATAAACAAATTCTATAACGACAGGCTCGACTGGGTCAAGGCGAGAAAAACCTTATACGAGGAAAGAGAAATCAAAAGACGTGAAACACTTTGCTCCGAGGTGGATTTCCTTCCTCTTTTCGGGAAAAATTACCCTGTAACGCATGAATCCCGCGAATACGGCTTCGACTGGAAAAGCTTCAATCTTCCGAGGGATAATTTCGCTTTCCTCAAGCCGTTCATAGTATCCATGTACAGAAAGATCGCGGCGGCGGATATACCGAAAAGAGTTAAAAAATACGCTTCTCTTGTCAATGTGGAGCCGTCGGCGGTAAAGATCACCTCCGCTTCGACAAGATGGGGCAGCTGCTCATCCAAGGGTTCTCTTAATTTTTCCTGGAAGCTTATCATCGCGCCAGATGACGTTATAGATTATGTCGTGGTTCACGAGCTTTGCCACATAAAACACATGGATCACAGCCCCGAATTCTGGTCGGAGGTGGAAAAGATCATCCCCGACTGGCAGAAAAAAAGAGATCTTCTCAAAGATGTGCAGCGTCTTATCGCTGAAAAAGCGCTTGAATAAAACAGTAAACATAAATACTTTATCAGGGAGAAAATAATATGTCTGTATTAGGAAATGAGAATTATTGCCTGTCTTGTATGACACCCTTGAAAAAACCCGACGAAAAATGCGGCAGCTGCGGCTTTAAGATCTCGGATTACTCCGCGCCGTCCCGCAGTCTTATTCCGGGAACCGTTATTAAAAACAGATATCTCGCGGGTATCGCCGTAAGCGAAGATTCATATTCGGTTACATATGCGGGAATGGATCTCACCGAAAAAAAGAAAACGTTTATAAAGGAATATTTTCCCTCCTCATGCTGCTCAAGGGTCAATAACGGATCGGAAAATATAACCGTAAAGATTTCCGACGGTAAGGAAGAACTTTTTGAATCGGGTAAAAATGATTTTATGTCCCGCTTCAAAATGCTCGCGGAGACGGAAAAGAACTCTCCTCTTAAAGGAATATCCGTTATCACCGACGTTTTTGAATGGGGCGGAACTTGCTATGCCGTAAGCGGCTTCGTTTCGGGGACGCCGCTTGAAAAGACAGCGGATCGGAAGAAAAAAATCCCCGCCGATGAATTGCTGACTCTTATGAAGCCTGTCATCGATTCTATGATAACTCTTCATTCACAGGGAATCTTCCACGGGAATATATCTCCCGCAAACATAATTATCGCCGATGATAAGAAAAGCGTCTGCCTCGTTGATTTCGGCATATACGGAATGAACGGCAACGCGTTTAAGTTTTCTCTCGTTCCCGTGGCGGGATTTACTCCCATCGAGGAATACTCCGATTTTAAGGACGATATCGGAGGCTGGACGGATATTTTCGGCATCTGCTCGTCAATTTATTTCGGCATAACGGGTATTGCTCCGCAGAACGCTCCCGACAGAACAAATTCCGATGATCTTAAGACTCTTTCCGAACTCGGAGTGAAGCTTTCCGAAACAAAGGAAGCCGCTCTTATGCAGGGTCTTGCCGTGTACCGGAAGGACAGATTCAAGGCGGTGCGCGCTCTTTATAACGCGCTCTTCTCCGAGGACGGGGAAAAGGTACAGGCGGAAAGCTCCCTCGGCGCTGATATCGGCGAGGCGGCGAAAGCAAACGATGATCTTTCCACGGAAAAAAACCAGCCTAAAAATGGCGTCAGACACGGAGTGAAAAGAGTCAAGCTTTCCATGAAAGAAGAGGATATCGCTCCGTGGGCGGGGATCAGCGTCAAAAAAGAAACCAAACCCGTACCCGAGCCTAAGCCGGAACCTGAGCCTGAGACAGAAACCGAGAATAAGACTGTACCCGAACCCAAGTCCGAACCCGTGCCGACTTCCGCGCCTGCTCCGGCATATAATCCGCAGGGAACCTATTCTCAGGTCATCATCAAGAGAAAATCCAGGGACAATATAGAAATAGGCGGGATAAAGCTTAACAAAAAAACCGACAAGCTTGATCTCTCCTCAAAGGGAATTACTGATGATGATACCGATATTCTCGGCGAGCTTACCGAGCTTGAATATCTTACCGTCAACGACAACAAAATAGCGGATATCGAATTTCTCTCTTCGCTTAAAAAGCTTGTTCTCTTTTCCGCGTCGAATAATTATATAACCGATATATCGCCTCTCATCAATCTGGGGCAGATTACCGAGCTTGATCTCAGCGGAAATAAGGAGCTTGAAGATATCTCCGTGCTTGAATATTTAAGAGGCATACGCAAGCTTGACCTGTCGGACACGGCGATAAAAAGCGTTGCTCCGCTTATTTATCTCGATCATCTGAAATCCCTCGACCTTAAAGGCACTCAGATAACCGAAAGGCAGATAAAGTCTCTCTACGCGGAAATGCCCACGTGCAGCATAAAATACGATGTTAAGAAAAAATAATATTACAGGGAAAATGCCCTGTACTAAAGGATATGATCAAATTATGTACCGCTTCAGACCTTTGGCGTTAATCATGTCTTTTGTCATTGCGGCATCGCTTTTCTGCTCATGCGCGGCAGATAACGAAAACGCTCAGTCGGACAAAACGGACAGTAAAAACCCCGTAAGTCTTTCTCTGTGGTGCTCCGAACAGGACGAAAGTATGATTTCTCAGATGATAGCCGATTTTACAGCCGAATACGGGGATAAATACAACCTCTCGGTAGTGATAAGCCTTGAAGATGAAACGTCATGCAGAGAAACCATACTCGCTGATACCGACGCGGCGCCCGATATATTCTCTTTCCCCGATGATCAGTTTTACGACCTTCATAAGGCGGGAATGCTCCGCGAAGTCACCGAAAACGCCGATGAAATAATCGCGGCAAACGGCGGAGCGGAAGCGGGAGCGATAACAGCCGCAACTGCGGACGGGAAACTCTACGCGTATCCGATGACCGCTTCAAACGGATATTTCATGTACTACGACAAATCATATTTCACCGAAGACGATGTCAGCTCCCTTGAAAGAATGCTTGAGGTCGCGGCGGAAAACGGAAAATATCTTACTATTGATTTTACAAGCGGCTGGTATCTCTATTCTTTTTTCAAGGCGGCGGGACTTTCGGTCGATATGGATAAGGAAAAAAACATCAATACCTGCGACTGGAACAGCACCGACAACAAATACAAGGGAACCGACGTTTTCAGAACGCTTCTGAATATCGCGTCAAGTCCGGGCTATAAAAACGATACCGACAACGCTTTCATCAACGGCATAAAGGATAAGACGGTTATCGCCGGGATCAGCGGCACATGGTATGCCAAGGAAGTATCTGAGGCTCTCGGAGAAAATTATGCCGCCTGCAAGCTCCCGACGGTGAACATCGCGGGCGATGATCTCCAAATGCACAGCTTCGCGGGATACAAGCTTATGGCGGTCAATAATCATACGGAATATCCCGAATGTGCCGCCGAACTCGCGTCATGGCTCACAAACGAGGAAAATCAAAAGAAAAGATTCGAGATTCGCGGTGAGGGACCCTCCAATGTAAATGCCGCGGAGGATGATTCCGTAAAGCAGGATATCGCTATATCGGCGCTTCTCGCACAGTCTCCTTACGCTCATGTGCAGAATGTGGCTACTCCTTTCTGGAGCGCCGCGACTTATCTCGGCGCACTCGCGGCAGCGGGAGTGGTTAACAGCGAAGAGGATATTCAGAAAAACCTTGACAAGGTCGTTGAGGATATCACCTCCTCCGAAACGAAATGAATAAATGAATTTTTGCTTCCGATGTCAGACGAAAAGCGCATCAAACCCTTTAACTGCGGGCTTGAGATCAGTTTTTCCGCATTTTTACGCCGTAAAACAGTACTAGACATATTTTGCCGCGCCGCGGAGTGTCATGAGAACTTTTCCGCGGCTCTTATTTTACGCAAAATACCGAGGTGACAAAGGATATGATGAAAAAAACTCCCGCAAGAGTATTTACGGCAGTGCTTATTTCGGGACTCGTCGGAATAATCGTTATTTTTTTCATAAGAATATTTACCGAAAATCTTATCGACGATTACGAGGAATATACGCTGGATTACTCCGAATCGGAAAAGTATATCGCCGAGATACGCACGGGTCTGTATGAGCATCAGGCGGTTGTCACAAAGCATATCCTTACCACGGATGAGTCAATGATGACGGAATACAAGCTTGAATCGGATTCAATCATTTCCCGTATAAACGACAATTTCATGTCCCTTAAAGCTCATATAAAATCCCCGGAGGATGAAAAGGGTTATCACAGCGCGTATTCGGTATATCTTTCTTACCTTGACAATATCGATGTGGCTCTTATGCTCAGCACCGAGGGCGAACGCGAAAGCGCCGTATTCTACGCGGACAACGTTATGAATCCTTTTATCGTAAGCGCCGACGAGGAACTTACAAAAATGGGTCAAGCCGCCGCGCTCGGTCTTGAAAGCGCGAAAGAAAAGGTGGACAGCGGATTTAAATTCATTGAAATGCTCACTCTCGTGAGTGCCGCGGCTATCTTTGCTTCTTCCGCGATAGCTATAATGTACTGCGTTAAAATTACTGCGGGACTTGAAAATTACAAGGCGGAGCTTGAAGAGGAGATCAAAGAAAAAAATCAGGCTCTTCGCTCTCATACCGAAAAGATGATGTCCATTCAGAACAATACGATAATCGGAATGGCGAATCTTATTGAGTCACGCGACGGCGATACGGGCGAACACGTTAAAAGAACAAGCTTTTACGTGGATATCCTTTCAAGGGCGGCAAAGGATAAAGGTCTTTTCCCCGAAACGCTCACCGACAGCTATATTGAACTTCTCATAAAGGCGGCGCCTCTTCACGATATAGGAAAAATAGCCGTTCCCGACAGTATTCTGCAAAAGCCCGGAAAACTTACAAAGGAGGAATTCGAGCGCATAAAAAGCCATACTACGGAGGGCGGAAGGATTATCCGCGAGGTAATGGGAAACATCGAAGAAAAAGAATACGTAAATATCGCCGAAAAAGTAGCCTCGTGCCACCACGAAAAATGGGACGGAAGCGGATATCCTTACGGCATGAAAGGGGAAGATATTCCTCTCGAAGCGCGTATCATGGCTATTGCGGATGTATTCGACGCTCTTGTTTCAAAACGCTGCTATAAGGAAGCTATGAGCATAGACGAGGCTTTTCAGATAATAAAGGAATCGGAAGGATCTCATTTCGACCCCGTCCTCGCAAAAATTTTTCTGAGCCTTCGTCCGCAGATCGAAGAATATTTAAATTCCTCCTTTGAAGATAATTCTTTTACTCTGTGACACGGTCATTATTAATTAATGCCGGCGAAAGTCACTGCCGTACTTCTGAAATAAGAAAAGCCTCCCCTCTGAGAGCGGGAGGCTTTTCTTATGCTTTAAAGATCATCAGCCGTTATCTTCGGAGACAGCTTCGGTGAGAGTAACGGTAACATCGATATTGCCGTCCTTTCTCGCAAGAGTGAGAACTACAGTGTCACCGACTTCCTTGCTGTTCTTTGCGGCAGTGAGATCATCCATATCCTCAACCGTTTTGCCATCGGCGGCAACTATAACATCGCCCTCGCAGATACCCGCATCCGCAGCGCCGGAACCTTCTTCAACGGAAACCACAAGAACTCCGCTGTCAACGGGAAGCCCGTAGTATCTCTTTATAGAGGCATTGATATCGCTGCCCGTGATACCGAACTGAGGCGTATGATGTTCAACATATCCCTGATTCATAAGATCGTTGATAAGAGGCATTGCTTCGCTTATGGGAATCGCGAAGCCGAGTCCCTCTACCGAGGTAAGCGAAAGCTTTGAAGATGTGATACCTACGACCTGACCGTATTTATTGATAAGAGGACCGCCCGAATTTCCGGGATTTATCGCCGTGTCTGTCTGGATAAGCGTCATGGAGGTGCTGCCGCCCGAAGTAAGCTCCACCGAAAGCTGACGGTTAAGTCCCGATATAATGCCCTCTGTTATCGAAAGCCCAAGACCCATGGGATAGCCTATCGCGTAAGCCTCGGAGCCTATGGAAAGTTCGTCGGAATCGCCGAACTGCGCTGCCTCAAGACCATCCGCGTCAATTTTAAGGACGGCAAGATCGGAGGTGGTATCGGTGCCGATAATTTCAGCCTCGTATTCAGTTTCATCGTCATCGGAAAGAATGATCGTTACTTTATTTGCCTTTTTAACAACTGTTTCGGTCTGGTAACTGCCCCAGCCGCTGTTTCCGAAGAAATACTCATAGGGGTCAAAATAATTATAGCCGTTTCCTCTGCTACTGCTGCTGTTATCGGAGGGGACGCTCTCCGTTGTTTCGGTTTCAACGACATGTGCGTTTGTGATGATATATCCGTCGCTGCTCAGAACGATTCCCGTACCCGTACCGCTTCCGCTGTCGAACTCGGAGTGGACGCATACCACCGAGGGAGAAACCTTGTTAAAGATCTCCTCCGCCGTGGAGTATACAACTGTGTCGCGGTTGTTTGACAGAAGAGAGCTTACCGTCGGCGACGAGTTGCTGTCCGCTGTGGAAACCGCACTTGTTTCTGCGGCGGATTCACTGTCCTTTCCTTTATCCGAAGAAGCCGACGCCGTCACGGTATCGTCCGCCGCGAGCTTATTGTACATATACGCTCCTCCGCAGCCCGAAGCTCCTCCGATAACAACTACCGCAAGCAGAGACGCAATGATTTTTCCGACCTTGCTCTTATTATTCTTATTATTGTTTCCGATTTCGGGATCGACCGTTTCTGTTTTAATATAATTATAATTATTTTCGTACATAATGATTCTTCCTTTCATGAGGGGCGTTATGTAACTGCCCGTGTTCATTCTGTTTACGATTATATGATAAATCCCCCGTGTGTAATCGGTGTGAAATGATATTGAAAATGAAATAAAAGAATAATGGCAGTTCTGACAGTAGTTTTCACATATTTTTTAAAAATATTCCTGTATCAGACCTCCTCGGAAACCGGCGTGCGGCTGACGGCGAAAGATTTTGCCGCTGTTGAGCGGCAAATGAAAAGTAATCCGAAGCTGTCAGCGCCCCAAAAATCCACATGAAACGGAAATCGATCCGTGTGTTGAAGTTAATGCCGTAACTACTTCTGTATATCGCCGTGACTTAAAGCGGTTAAATACGCATTTATGAAACCGTCAAGATCTCCGTCCATGACCGCTCCGATATTGCCGTTCTCGAAATTCGTTCTGTGATCCTTTACAAGAGTGTACGGCATGAATACATAAGAGCGAATCTGCGCGCCCCATGCGATCTCCTTCTGAACGCCCTTTATATCCTCTATTTTATCGAGATGTTCCCTTTCCTTTATCTCGGCAAGCTTGGACACAAGCATTTTCATGGCAAAATCCTTGTTCTGATACTGGCTTCTCTGCGTCTGACAGGAAACAACTATTCCCGACGGCTTGTGAGTAAGTCTTACCGCCGATGATGTTTTGTTGACTTTCTGACCTCCCGCGCCGCTTGCACGGAAAAAGTCTATTTCAAGATCCTCCGGACGTATTTCGATATTAAGGTCGGCGTCGCCTATTTCGGGCATTACTTCAAGGGAGGCAAAGCTTGTATGTCTCCGTCCCGACGCGTCAAAGGGAGATACTCTGACAAGACGGTGAACTCCCGCTTCGGATTTGAGATATCCGTATGCGTTAAGCCCCTCAACGAGAATGGAACCCGATTTCATGCCCGCTTCTTCTCCGTCGAGATAGTCGAGAGTCGTGACCTTGAAATCATGACGCTCGCCCCAGCGGTTATACATTCTGAAAAGCATTTCCGCCCAGTCCATGGCTTCCGTGCCGCCCGCTCCCGCATGGAACGTGAGAATGGCGTTTTTATGGTCGTATTCACCTGTGAGAAGAGTTGTAAGCTTGATAGATTCAAGCTCGGATTTGAATTTTTCCGCCTCGGCGCGAAGCTCGGCTGCGGCGGTTTCGTCCTCGTTTTTTCCATCTTCGATGGTAAGCTCTATCATTGTGATGGTATCGTCAAGGAGAGTCTCAAGCTTCTTATAGCTTGCGACGGTTGCTTCATTCTGTTTTATCTTCTGCATTACCTTCTGAGAGTTTTCAAGGTCATCCCAGAAGCCGTTTTCCGCGGATTTTTCCTGAAGCGCCGCAATTTCATCCTTGCATTTGTCGATATCGAGGATATTGTAAAGATTCTTCATATCCTTATGATATCCCTCAAGTTCAAGCTTTAGTTCGTCAAGTAAAAGCATTTATAAAAAACCTCCGATATTTGTTTGTTGAAGATGTATTTTTTGAAAAAGCCCGTTACATTTAATGTTACCTCCGATATTTGCCTGTAGGAATGAATTCATACGAAAAAGCTCATCACATTTAATTTTACCACCAAAGAGATTATTTGTCAAGCGATTTGTAATTGTTCTTGTCAATCAAAATTGTAACAGTCTTTTTAAGTTCGGTAATCGCATAAATCAGGGCGGAAATCACTGACAAAATACAGAAATTGATTTTTGTGGGAAATATCGAAATTTTATTGACAATTAATTATAATAATGCTATAATAAAATAAGATTAATGTATCGAAAGGGCTGATATTATGTATCCTTGTCTTTTAAAACCCGCGTTTAAGGATTATATCTGGGGCGGCACACGCCTGCGTGACGACTTCAAAAAAGAATGTGACTTTGATAAAATAGCCGAAAGCTGGGAGCTTTCCTGCCATAAGGACGGCGAAAGCACCGTGGCAAACGGAGAATATAAGGGACTTTCCCTGACAGAATATATTGAAAAGGCGGGAAAGTCGGTTCTCGGTACGGCTTGCGGAAAATTTGAAAGTTTTCCTGTGCTGATAAAGCTTATCGACGCTAAAGATAATCTTTCGGTCCAGGTTCACCCCGATAACGAATACGCTCAAAGAGTCGAGGGAGAATACGGAAAGACCGAAATGTGGTATATAGTTGACGCGGACGAGGGAGCGGAGCTTCTTTACGGCTTTAAAAAAGAAATTTCCAAGGACGAATTCGCCGAAAGGATAAAAAATAATACTCTCCTTGAGGTAACAAATTCCGTTCCCGTAAAAAAGGGCGATGTTTTCTTTATCCGTTCGGGAACTCTCCACGCTATCGGAAAGGGAATTCTTATTGCCGAGATTCAGCAGAACTCAAATACCACATACCGCATTTACGACTACGGACGTGTCGGCAAGGACGGAAAGCCGCGTGAGCTTCATATTGAAAAAGCTCTCGATGTGACGAAGCTTGCTCCCGCAGAGCCTTATCCCGAAACAGAGACCGTGCAAAAGGACGGATATACCGAAAAGCTTCTTTCAAAGTGCGAGTATTTCACGGTTTACAGCATGAATATCTCCGAAAAGGCGGAGCTTGACGCTGATGAAAAATCTTTCGTGAGTCTCCTTTTCCTTGACGGCGAAGCGGAAATCATCTGCAAGGATCATTCTCTTAAAGTCAAAAAGGGCGACAGCGTGTTTATCCCCGCAGGATGCGGAAAATTCACCGTTTCGGGAAAAACGGACGTTATAAGAACATTTATTGAATAAAGAAAGGAAATAATATGAAATACTATATAGGAATCGATCTGGGCGGTACAAATATCAAGGCGGGAATCGTTACCGGGGATTTTAAAATAATCGGCAAAGCTTCCGTCAAGACAAACTGTCCGCGCCCCGCAAAGGATATTTGCGGCGATATGGCAAAAGTCTCCGTGATGGCGTGCGAAGATGCGGGAATAGATGTAAATTCCGCCGAATGGATAGGAATAGGAACTCCCGGTATTGCGGATAATGCGAGCGGCACTATCCCTTATTCAAATAATCTGGACTTTCACGATGTCCCCGTGAGGGAATATATCAGGGAACATATCGATAAGCCCGTCTATATCGCAAACGACGCAAACGCCGCCGCATACGGCGAATTTGTTGCGGGAGCGGCAAAGGGTTCCCGGAATGCCGTCTGCATTACTCTCGGAACGGGAGTCGGCGCGGGGATAATTGTCGATGGGAAAATCCTCACAGGCTCGAATCTCGCGGGCGCGGAGCTGGGTCATATGGTAATCGAAGTAGACGGTCCTCAGTGTACCTGCGGAAGAAAAGGCTGCTTCGAGGTATTCTCTTCGGCAACGGGTCTTATCAGAATGACGAGAGAAGCCGCCGAATCGGACAGCTCATCGGTTCTGAACGAATACTTCAAAAAGGACGGAAAATACTCCGCCCGCCACGCGTTCAACGCAATGCGTGAGGGGGATAAGGCAGGTACAGAGGTCGTGAATAAATACTGCAAATACTTAGCGGCGGGAATTACCAATACCATTAATATTTTCCAACCCGATGTCCTCTGCATAGGCGGAGGCGTATGCAATGAGGGCGATCCTCTGCTTCTGCCTGTAAAGGAGCTTGTCGAAAAGGAAGTTTACACACGTATGCTTTCAAAGAATACAAAGATAGCTCTCGCCGAACTCGGAAACGACGCGGGGATAATCGGCGCGGCATTTTTGGGAAATGCCTGAAACAAACTCTCGCAATAATACAGAGCAAACAAATATACATAAAAAGAGGTTATAATTTATGGAATGTAAGAATTTTTTCAAGGACGGTTCGGAATTTGCTCCGCAGCGTTCACTCTTCAATGCTCTCGGATTTACCAAGGAAGAAATGGAGCGTCCGCTTGTCGGAATCGTTTCTTCATACAACGAGATAGTTCCGGGGCATATGAATATTGACAAGATAACCGAAGCGGTTAAACAGGGCGTTGCAATGGCGGGAGGAACTCCCGTGGTATTTCCCGCGATCGCCGTATGCGACGGCATTGCCATGGGTCACAAGGGAATGAAATATTCCCTTGTGACAAGAGGACTTATCGCGGACAGCACGGAATGTATGGCGCTTGCTCATCATTTTGACGCTCTGGTAATGATACCTAACTGTGACAAGAATGTTCCGGGACTTCTTATGGCGGCGGCAAGGATAAATGTTCCGACCGTTTTCGTTTCGGGAGGACCTATGCTTGCGGGTCATGTAAAGGGACAGAAAACCTCTCTTTCGTCAATGTTTGAGGCTGTCGGCGCGTATACGTCGGGCAGAATAAACGAGGAAGAATTCGAGGAATATGAAAATAAGGCCTGTCCGACGTGCGGCTCCTGTTCGGGAATGTACACCGCAAACTCCATGAACTGTCTCACGGAGGCTATCGGAATGGGACTCAGAGGAAACGGCACTATTCCCGCTGTTTATTCCGAGAGACTCCGCCTCGCGAAGCACGCGGGAATGCAAGTCATGGAGCTTCTTAAAAGGAACATCCGTCCTCTTGACATTATGACAAAGGAAGCTTTTGAGAATGCTCTGACGGTGGATATGGCTCTCGGCTGCTCCACGAACACAATGCTTCATATCCCCGCTATTGCTCACGAGTGCGGAATCGACATAAATCTTGACATTGCAAACGAGATAAGCGCAAGAACTCCCAATATCTGTCATCTTGCTCCCGCAGGTCACGCTTATGTTGAGGAACTCAACGAAGCGGGCGGTATTTATGCCGTTATGAACGAGCTTTCAAAGAAGAATCTTCTCCACACCGATATTATGACCGTTACGGGAAAAACCGTCGGTGAAAATATCAAAAATGCCGTAAATAAGAATCCCGATATCATAAGACCTATCGACGATCCCTATTCCGAAAACGGCGGTATTGCGGTGCTTCGCGGAAATCTCGCGGAAGGCGGTTCTGTCGTAAAGCGTTCCGCGGTCGTTCCCGAAATGCTCACGCATACGGGTCCCGCCAAGGTGTTTGACTGTGAGGAGGACGCACAGGCTGCCATACTCGGAGGGCTTATCAAAGAGGGAGATGTTATCGTCATCCGCTACGAGGGACCGAGGGGCGGTCCCGGAATGAGAGAAATGCTCAATCCGACATCCGCTATTCAGGGAATGGGTCTCGGCTCATCTGTTGCGCTTATCACCGACGGACGTTTCAGCGGAGCTTCAAGAGGCGCTTCGATAGGTCATGTCTGCCCCGAAGCCGCGGATGGCGGAGTTATCGGAATAGTTAAAGACGGCGATTCCATAACGGTGGATATCCCGAACTGCAAGCTTACGTTAAACGTTCCCGATGAGGAAATAAAGTCGCGTCTTGCGTCATTCGTTCCGAAGAAAAAGGAACTTAAAGGATATCTGAAGAGGTATGCGGCACAGGTTAGCTCCGCGTCCGAGGGAGCAATACTCAGAGAGGACTATTAAACAAATGACTAAAGGTAAGGTCATCGGAAGAATACTTACGGTAATAACGGCAATTATCTGTCTTTGTGCGCTTATGTTTTCGATATACATGGGCGGGCAGGAAAAAACGGCGGAAAGCTACTATACAGCGGTTATCAGAGATGATTTTTCGGAGTTTTCCTCGCTTTTCGCCGAGGGCACATATAATGAGGAGCTTCCCGAAAGCCTGAAGTCAGATTATATTAAGCTTTCTGAGGGCTTTGAACTTGACGAAACTTCAATCATGCACATACGGATAAATTTCAAGCGGAGAGAATTTCTTTCCCTTACCGAAAACAGATATTTCTATACGGTGACATACTATGACGATGATGTAAATTCACTTACCACCGATGAATCCGACTTTTATTTAAAGTTTGAAAATTTCGGCTGGAAAATAGCTTCATAAAATATCGGGAGTCTTGAAGTATTTATTCAAGACTCCCGATATTACATTTTGAATTTGTCGAATTTATAATAGATCTTATTATCGATAAGCGCATCGATCAGAACCCCGTCTTTTGTATATTCCTCGCAGAAAACATTTCCCTCGGCGCGCGCTTCGTTTAAAAGTCCGCCGTTGTCAAAGGGAATCATGAATTTTCCTCTGACAGCCTTTGCGGGTAGATTCTCCGCTATGCACTCAAGCAATCTGTCAAAGCCTGTGCGGTTTTTCGCGGAGATCTTAACGATAGTTTTATCCTCGGGGATATCATCGGGGAAAAGGCACTTGTCGATTTTATTCAAAACATCGATTTTTGGTATACTGTCGCACCCAAGCTCGGACAGGAGCTTTTCCGTGACCTCGCGCTGTTCCCCGGCGTCGTCGGCGCTTATATCGGTCACGTTTATTATGATATCCGCGTCGGCGGCTTCTTCGAGAGTGGATTTAAACGCTTCTATGAGATTTGTCGGCAGACGTCTTATCAATCCTACCGTATCGGTAATAAGAATATTTCTGCCATCGGGAAGTTTTATTCCCCTTGAAGTGATATCGAGAGTTGCAAACAATTTGTCCTCGGCTAAAACTCCCGCGTCTGTGAGAGCGTTTAGAAGCGTGGATTTTCCCGCGTTGGTATATCCCACAACGGCAGCGGTGAGGATATTATCTTTTTTTCTTCTTTTTCTGTGAACGGAGCGTCTTTTTTCAAGTTCCCGAAGCTCGCTCTCCAATATTTCTATTCTTTTTCGGATATGGCGGCGGTCGGTTTCAAGCTTTGATTCACCGGGGCCTCTTGTTCCTATGCCGCCTCCGAGTCTTGACATGGCAATTCCCTTTCCCGCGAGATGCGCGAGGCGGTATTTCTGCTGGGCAAGTTCAACTTGAAGTCTTCCCTCGGCGGAGACTGCTCTTCCCGCGAATATATCGAGAATAAGGGTAGTGCGGTCAATAACTCTTATATCGGTGATATCCTCGATGTTTTTGGTTTGATTTGCCGTCAGTTCGCAGTCGAAAATCAGCAGCGAAGCTTCAAGAGATTCCGCTTCATTTTTAAGTTCTTCAAGTCTTCCCGAACCAATACAGGTTGCGGTATCATAGGACGGGCGTTTTTGTATAACAGTTGCAATAACTTCAACTCCCGCTGTTTCGGCGAGTTCGGAGAGTTCCTTCATTGATATTTGCGCGTCGAATTCTCCGGTATCCGCCGAGACCAGAATCGCTCGGGTAATTTCTTCCGTTTGTATTTCATGCAATTTTTCGCTCATTCGTTGTACTCCTTAGCAAGATGATGAAATGATTATAGCACACTTTTACGCGAATGTCAAATAAAAGTTTTATTTGTAACTGTCAGGTAAAAGCAGGCAGTACCTCTTTCCTCTTTGGTTTTTATCGTTTCCTTTTACATTTTCGTATCTGTTTTGTTTGTTTCCCGCAAAGAGAAATACGGATTCTTGGAATAATTTATTAAAAATTCCGTAACACCGTTGACTTTTTATTTTGGTTATGTTATAATATAAAAAATGCCGAAACAATAAAATCCGATAAAATCCGATAAAATATAAAATGAAAACCGGGGGATCATTATGAAGAAAAAAAACGCGGCGGAGCGTAAGATCTTAACTTTGGCTCTCTGCTGCCTGATGCTCTCTTCCTGCGCGGAAAACAATCAGACCGTGACGGAAGAGGAATACGGGACTCCCACAGAGTTCACTCTTCTTGACGAGGAAAAACCCGATAAGGAAAATATCTATATTATACTTAAAAGCCTTGAGGGAAGCTACTGGAAGGTTATTATCGACGCCGCCGCAGACGCTTCGAGAGAACTTGACTGCAACGTCTACTGCAGCGGCTCAGACGAGGAGACAGAGTGGTATCTTCAGAGCGAGCTTATCCAAACGGCTGTTGAAAGGGGAGCGGACGCTGTGATACTCGCTCCCGATGATTCGGTTAAGCTTTCGTCGGACGTGAACGAGCTTTATATGTCGGATATCCCGATCATACTTATCGATACGGTCGTAAATACCGAACAGTATGATCTTTGCTATATGACGGATAATCTTATGGCAGGACAAAAAGCCGCTGCGGAAATGATAGACCAGCTTCACGGACTGGGCGTTTCCGAGGATGAACCCGCTAAGGTGGCTGTTCAGGTAGGCTCGACGTCTTCTCAGACGATAAACGAGCGTCTCGCGGGATTTTGTCAGTACTGGGCGAAAAACGCTCCGCCCGCGTGGGAAATAATCGATGAAATTAAGGTGAATGAAGGCTCTGTGGATAAGGCGGTCGAAATAGCGAACGATTTCTTTGAGAACTACGAGGGTATCAGGGGAGTATTCGGAAGCAATAACGGCTCGACCGTGGGCTTTGCAAGGTATCTTATCGACAACAGTGCAACCGATGTCGCAATAGTCGGCTTTGATTATTCCGATGAAATGAAAACTCTTATAGCCGACGACTCTTTTCATTCGGCAACGCTTCTTCAGAAGCAGTACGATATGGGCTACGAAGCGATAAGATCAGCTCTTGATATGATACACGGAGAATACGAAGCGGACAAGAAATTCATAGATACGGGAGTTATCGCGGTAAATCACGAAAATCTCTCCGACCCCGATGTAAAGGCCGCAGTTGAAAGGAATTAATTAAAACAGATATGAAAAACAATAAACAGCGCTCCGAAATAGAACTTGCTCTCGGAAACCTGCCGCATACCATGCCCGTGTGGATATATATAGTTATCTGTATCGCGGGGATAGCGGTAATATCGGTGATCTTCAACGAGCTTATCGAACGCCATGACAGGGAACTCACCACCGAGATATGCAATCTTGTGAATGAAAAGGTCACAGGCTCGCTTGATTATATGACGAAATCCGCCGAGGATATATCCATAATTATGGCATATAACGAATCGGAAAATTACGACGGAGTATATAAACAGCTCCGTGACAGCATGGACGAGGCGGATTATTTGAGTATCGGCATCATCATGACGGACGGAACAATATATTCCTCCGAGAGCGATGAGGAGGATCTCAGAAAATGGAATCTTATTGACAAAGCGCTTACTGCCGACGGAGTAAGCATATCCGACCCTTACCGTTCGGGACTTACGGGACAGCTTGTCTTTACGATGTTTTCGGGCATAGACCGGGACGGTGAAAGAATAGGCAGCCTTTACGTGACTTATCCCTTTGATGAAATACTTAAAATTACATATTCGGATTCTCTTGACAGCAATACGGAGGTATGGCTCATGGACAGATATTCCGACAATATAATCCGCTGTTCGGGTACGGAGGATTATCTTATCGGAAGCTGGAGCAATATGAAGCTTAACAAGGATATCACGGGAAACGACGAATATGACGAATGGGCAAAGCATATGCACGACGGAGAATCCACCGCCTCCGTGACTTATTCGGCAGGAAATGAATCGTACACTCAGGTTTATGAGAGCATAGGCGTCATGGACGGCTGGAATGTCGTTGTGAGAATACCGAATAAGGCTCTTTCAAGTTCCATGCGGGTATTCAGAATAGCTGTCATGATTTTTGCGTCGGTCGTTACGGTTGCTACTCTTGCGCTTCTGGTATCGTCGAAAAGACGCTCCGACGCGGAAAATAAAATCCTCGCAAATCTTTCGGTATACGATCCCCTGTCGAAGGTGCTCAACCGAAGAGCGTTTGACCTGTCGGCGGAGCAGTATCTTCTGAAATCGGGAAAAACGGCGGGCGCGCTGATGTTTCTCGATATAGATCTGTTCAAGAACATCAACGATAAATACGGTCACGAATCGGGAGATGTCGTTATCGTGCAGGTCGCGGCGGCGCTCAGGGATATGTTCGGCAGTCAGGGAATAGTTTCAAGATACGGCGGAGACGAATTTGTCGTGCTTATCAAAAACCTCGGCAGAGAAGAAATATCTTCCATGATGTCGGAACTAAAGAAAAATATCGCAGATATAAAGCTTTTGAACGCAAAGGATTTCGAGGTCCATTTCTCGGCGGGTCTTGCGGAGTTCCCGAAAAACGGGACTGATATGAAACAGCTTATCAAATGCGCCGACGACGCGCTGTATATGGTCAAGAAAAACGGCAGAAACGGATTCGGCTGGGCTGAAAATGAAAATATTGCAAAATAGTCAAAACGGCTTCGCGCGGAATATGTGCGAAGCCGACTATTTATTCGGTTTCTCTGAGTCTTTCCACAATGGATTTTTTCATCGAGAATTTATATGTGATAAGCGGGAGAATTATTCCCAGAAGCGTGAATATCGGCACGGTGATCAGTATTGGCAGCACCGTGAATTTATAACTGAAAAACCAGAACATATCCTCAAAAAGCTTTGCAATAAGCGGACTGAAGATAAGACTTAGAAACAGTGCCGAAAGAGCGGCTCCCAAAGCATAGAAAAGCCCCTCGCACACAAGCATTGTTTTAAGCTGTTTTCCCGTCATTCCGACAGACTGCATAGCCGCAAATTCATGCGCTCTCGCAAGAATTCCCGTCAGCACGGCGTTGAGGAAATTGAGTATCCCCACAAGAGCGGTGATAAAGCAGAGAACGCCGCCCAGCAGGATAAACATTCGGCGAAACGATTCAAACTCCGCGGCATATGTCTCCTTGCTTTCATAGTCAAGCGACGGCATTTTGTTTTCCGTGAGGTCTTTCATAAAGCTTTCGATCTTTTCCGCGTTTCCGTCGGTGCAGTCAAAGGCATAATAGAGAATATTCCTATTTTGCTCTGATATATTCTCGGCGAAATTATCCGTACCCAGAACAAACTCATCATTGCTGTAATAACGAAAGCTGAGACTGTTCGGCACATCGACAAGAGCGACAACCTCATATTCAACGTCGCGGTATGTTTTCGGGCGGGTTCTGCACGGGTCGTCGGAAGTAATGTCTCCTGGGTCGGGATAAACTTCCCCCGTGAGCGGGTTGTAATATTCTATTTCATCGGCATAGCGCAGTTTTATTTTATCGCCGAGCTTCGCGTAATTGGTGTCGGGAATGGTATTTCCGTAATCGTCGGATTTGTATACGGCGGCGATTACGTTTTCTCCTTCCCGTAGCTTTGAAATATCTCCCTCCAAGACCTTCAGCTTATCAAGGCAGAGATCGTCCATTCCGTAAAGCTGAACTTCGTCCATAAAAAGATCTCCGTCTTTTATGGCAGCCGTATTAATGTAGCTGTTCAGATATTCCTCGTCATACCACTTTCCGAGACGTTTTCTCATATATTCCTCCGTGACAAACTCATAGATATAGGATGCGCAGTAAGTCCGTCCGCCGATAATATTGTCATTTTCGCCGTTGATATACTGCGCCGCTTCTTCGGACATCGGCGTCCCCCTGCTCTGAAAATATCCCGAATCTGCGGCGATAAAGTCCACAGCCGCTTTGCTTGTCAGATATTTGTCCATATCAAAGCCGTTTGTGAATATAAACGTAATGCAAAGCAGCACCACCGAAAGAGACATGGAGGCGATAGTGATAACGGTTTTGCTTTTGCTCCTTCCGAGATTTGCCGCCGCCATAGAGAGAATTGAAGCGCCGCCCTTTGTTTTCCGCACAGTCCTTTTGCTTCCGCACTCGGTGTAGCGGAGAGCTTCTATGGGAGATACCCTTGATGCTGTCTTTGCGGGCTTCATGCATGACAGTACCACCGTCACGAGAGAAAACAAAGCCGCTCCGACAAAGATGACAGGACTTACGGAGACGATATTATCTATGCCGTCAAGCTGTCTTATTACTATGGGCGACAGAACCGCGCCGCACAGATATCCCAGCGCAAGTCCTGTCGGAATACCGACAGCGGAAAGCGTCATTGCTTCGATATAAACCATGCGCTTTATCTGCCGTCCTGTCGTACCCACGGTTTTAAGCAGACCGTATCGGCGTATATCGTTCGATACCGATATGTTGAACACGTTGTAAATTATCAGATATCCCGTGAAAATTATCAGAATAAGCACGGCGGTGAGTGCGATGACCGTTTGGGCATCGAGTTTGTCCAAAAGCTGCGCCGTGACATAACCCCAGTTTACGCCGATAGCTATATAATTATCTCCATTTTCTTCGTTCTGATAGCCGTGACGGGCAAGTATATCGAGAGCGTCGTCCTCGATATGAGCTTTGCTTTTAAGCATTACGTCAAGATTATATCTGCCCGTCATTCCGTCATAGCACTTTGTATCAAGCTTTGTGAATATTTCCTCCGCGAGGCTTTCCGGGATAAGGATATGATTTGCGGCGGCGGCTTCATCATAGTCCCACCAGCCGCACAGAGTAAACGTCTCGGTAGTTTCTTTTCCGTCCACGTCGAATGTAACTGTAAACTCCGCGCCTATTTTCGGCGTGACTCCCAGAAGCGACAAGACTGTCGTATCCGTGGCGGCTTCTCTTGTATTTTCCCGCGGCAGACGTCCCTCCTTCGGAGAGAGTAACATCCATTTCGCGGCGTTTTCATCGCAGAAGCTCACCTCGACATGGGATTTGCTGAACGGCTCTTTCTGCGCCATTCCGACATATCTGCGGAGTGAATATTCCTTGATAAGCTTATCGTCTTTCAGTTCATCGGCCTGTTCCTCAGTAAGATTTTTAAAGCCGCAGTGGGCATATCCTCCTATCTGACGGAAATTCGACTGTTCAAAGCCGTTAATCATCGACATAACAATTGTAAAAAGCGCGGTGAACATTACCGATGTGAGCGCTATTGAGATAACTGCTATAATATTTCTCTGCTTTGCCGCTTTTAAGCTTTTGAAGCTGAGACGGCGGATACATTTTCCGTTTGCTGCATTCATTCCGTTTCGCCTCCCCGTATTATCCTGCCGTCCTCAATGCGGATAATTCTGTCGGCAAGCTCCGCAATCTCCTCGTTGTGAGTTATCATCACGATTGTCTGGGAATATTTCTCGCCTGTTATCTTCAAAAGACTCAGCACATCCTGCGAGGTTTTGCTGTCAAGATTTCCCGTAGGCTCGTCGGCAAGGATAATTGCGGGCTTTGACGCAAGAGCGCGGGCGATCGCGACTCTCTGCTGTTGTCCTCCCGAAAGATTATTCGGGAGATTTTGAAGCTTGTTTTTAAGTCCCAGTATATCTATAATGCCGTCGATATATTTTTTATCCGGATTTCCTCCGTCAAGCTGAACGGACAGCAGGATATTCTCATAAACATTCAGCACGTTGACAAGGTTGTAGTTTTGAAAAACAAAGCCTATCTTTCTTCGGCGGAAGATGGTAAGCTCCTCATCGGACAATGAAAAAATATCCTTTCCGTCCACCTCGACTTTTCCCGATGTTGGACGGTCAAGCCCGCCCAGCATATGCAGCAGAGTGGATTTTCCGCTGCCCGATGTTCCGACTATCGCGGCAAATTCCCCGTGTTTTACGGTGAGATTCACTCCGTCGAGAGCGCGAACCTCGTTTTCGCCGCTGCCGTATATTTTACGGAGTTCTGTCGTTGACAATATGTTCATGGTATACTTCCTTTCAAAAAAATCTGTATTGCAATTTTTCCTTACAATACAGATGATAACATATAAATCTTTCTCAATTCTTTCAGAGGGAAAATAATTCTGACAGTTTTGAAAGAATTACTTCGGAAGATACACCGAAAAGACCGAACCCTTTCCCGTTTCGGACGAAACCTTGATATATCCGCCGCAGTCGGAAATTATTTCACGGGCAAGATACAGTCCTATGCCCAGACCTTCGCTTTGCGACACTGAAGCTGACCGATAAAAACGTGAAAAAATCCTGCCCTGCTCCGCTTCGGGAATACCTATGCCGCTGTCGGATATTTTGATGGCAGAGAACATTTCATACTCATTTACTTTAATTGAAATATGTCCTTCCGATGTGTATTTTACGGCATTATCCACAATGTTTCCCACCGCCTCCGTGACCCATTTTTCATCAAAAGCAGCCTTCGCGGAGGTTGGCTCAAGGAAAAGCCGAAGCCCTTTTTCCTCAGCCTTCGGCTGATACTGACGATATATATTTTCAAGCATCGGCATAAGTCTGTCCCGCTTTGCCGACAGCTTGAAAACGCCCGTTTCAAGCCGTGAAAGCTTCACCAACGCGGAGATAAGAAAGGAAAGCTTTTGTGCCTGTTCAGCGGTTTTCTCCGCACAGGAACGCGCCTGAATGTTCAGCTCCTGCTCCTGCAAAAGTTCAATGTAAAGGAGGATATTTGACAGAGGAGTTTTAGTCTGATGGGAAATATCGGAGATAAGCTCCTTGATCTTTTCTTTTTCAGCCGCCGTATTTTTTGCCGAAAGCTCCGACGCTGACAGATACCGCGAGAGCTTTGCCTCGATTTTCGAAAACATTGTTTCGCTGATATTTTCCTCGGTAAAGGTGCCGTCTATCGCCCTGTCGATCATTTTATCTAGGGAGCGCATTATTTTTAACGTATATCTGCGGTACAGCAAAACGGCCGTCACCGCGCCCGCCGCAAAGAGAAGGACAAGGATAAGAGCAAACGTCTCATTCATTTTCATTTACCCATACATAGCCCGCGCCGTAGACGGTCCTGATATTTTTCTGTGCGCCGAGCTTGGCTCGGAGACGGCTTACTGTCACGGACAGAGCGTTTTCGTCCACATATTCCGCGCCGTCAGTCCATATTCTGTCGATAAGCTTTTCTCTGGAGAGGGTCACGCCCGCATTTTTCGTAAGTATTCGCAGAAGCTTCTGTTCGGTCTTGCTAAGCTCGGCAGGAATACCGTCCGCTGAAAACTCCATACGTTCAAAGTCAAAAACGAATCTGCCGGAGACGTATTTTTTAACTGCGTTTTCGCTTCCGCGAAGTCTTGCGTTTACTTTTGCGCGGAGTATTGCGAGACTGAACGGCTTTGTGATATAGTCGTCCGCTCCCTGTTCCAGAGACGACACGATATCCGATTCCATATCATTTACACTGAGCATTATAACGGAGATATCCCGTTCGGATTTTATCTCACGGAGAAAATCAAAGCCGTTTCCGTCGGGAAGGTTCACATCGAGAATAACGAGATCGAAATATTTTTTGCGGAGCAGCAGACGCGCTTCCTTTACGGAGGAAGACTTTTCCGCGATAATGTTTTCATTTGCAAGCGCACGGCAAAGTCCTGCGGAGAGAGCGGGATCGTCCTCGACAATAAGTATATTTTTCACGGTCATCACAGCTTTCAGGAAGTCATTATTCACTGTCATTATACAGCAATAAGAGCGATTTGTCAACAAATCAGAGTCTGAAGTCACGGAAATAAATTTCTGTATTCGATATCAGACTTCCCGGAAACCTGATAATACGACAAATCGAAAGTAATGTGAGAGATGGCTGAGAGAATCTATCTGATAACTTTTTTCTTTTTGAGTTTTTCTTTTTTCTCTTCCGATTTAATTCTTTTTGCTTCGTCCTTATCCCATTTTTTCCCGTTCATATCCTCTTCTATGACCTTATTGC
Source organism: uncultured Ruminococcus sp. (assembly GCA_964501705.1). Lineage (GTDB taxonomy): Bacteria > Bacillota > Clostridia > Oscillospirales > Ruminococcaceae > RGIG4694. Next base: position 22,435 of record CAZCUQ010000012.1, read on the forward strand.
AGCGCTTGAAGATATTTATAAAATTCAGAGAATAGATCAGCCCGAATGTTCCCGTTCCTATCAGAAGATAAATGTACGCCGCGATCGGAAACGTAAAGCAAAGATACGCGATTGCCGCCGCGCCGGCCAGAAGCCCTATCGTGATATACCAGTACTTCAGTGAAAGCAGAAACGCCGTCCTTATCGTATCCTTTATCTTATTTTCAAAAATAGCCTGCGTCGGAAACACAAACAGCAGCTCCGCGCAGTAAAGTACGGCAAAACCGATACTGACTGCGTTCATCACAGTCGATATTTCCGAATCGCTGTGCGCCCAGAAATACATATCGGCTGCAATGACTGCGCCCAGAAGAACGTTTATCAAAAAAATCAGCGTTGATTGTCTGAAATTATTCCGAAACGCCTTGAAATAATCCTTCATGACGGAAGAATCCCTTTCGCGGATTATTCTCATGCAAACGTCAAAAAGTGCTGTCGTTGAAGCGCCTATCGTAAATATCGGCAGACTTGTCACAAGCCAGAAAAGAGAGAGAATGAACATATCTCCTATACGCGATACAAAACGAAATACGGGGTTATCGGGTGTGAACAGTTTCATTTAAGCGTCCTCCCAGACCTTTTCAATAAGCTTTCGCGACATCACGGCGTTTTCGGGTTTCGTGTTTTCGAGACTTACATGAATATACGGCTTATCTCTTTTAATGAATTTCATAATCTCGGAGTAATTCATTTCACCCGTTCCCGCCGCTGCGGAAATAAGCTCTTTTTTCTCTTTGTTTACAATAAAATCCTTAATATGAACGACAGCGATATCTTTTCCGAGAATTTCCGCGCTTTCGGCAAAGATCCTGCCGCGCTCTCCGTAATTATCGTAACACAGAAGATTCACAGGGTCGAATATTATCTGAAGATTCGGGGAGGAAATTTCATCAAGAACGATTCTTGCTCTTTTCGGGTCGCAGACGATATGCTTCCAAACAGGTTCAATTGCGAGAATAACTCCCATTTTTTCCGCATAGCCCACAATAGGTCTTAAATTCTTGATGAAAATCTCAAGAGCCTCATCGGAGTGATTTTTTTCCTCATATTTGTACTCCGAATTAACCGCCCCCGTTTCGGTTCCCACGACCGCGCAGCCAAGAAGAGACGCAAATCTTATATGAGCGAGATATTTTTCCGTATTTGCTTTAAGTTTTTCCTCATCGGGGTCGGCAAGATTTAGATAACAGCCGAGAACCGCGATATCAAGTTCATTTTTTGCGAAAAGTCTTTTAAGATACATCGCAAATCCCGGAGTAAGGACTGTCGTTCTCATAAAATCGGGAGAAAGCGACTTTGAAAGCGCAAGATGTCCGCAGGTAAATCCTCTCTCCCTTATTATCGGCAGAAGATCCTCAAGCGGGAGCTTTTCTCCGTCGTGAAGTCGTATTCCTATCTGCATGAAATTATCTCTCCTTTTACTTCATCAACATTTGAAAGAATTGCCGCTTTGCCCTCGTGTCCTTTCAGAGTTACATTATCAAAGACAAGAATTTCCGCATTTTCGGCGATTATTCCCGCTTTTTTCATCTCGCCGACTCCGCAGAGCATTGCGGGAACGGCGGGAGAAGCGTTTTCGGCAAATTCTATATTTATATTTTTCATAACTATTTCGGTTATTTTTCTTTCGGGAAGTCCCATAAAAAACGCCGCGGCAGCGTGGCAGTTTTTCGCGTTTATATTCTCGAAGCGCATTTTTCCGACATAAGGCGTTCTTTCGTCAACGGGGCAAGGAACTCTGTCCTGCACGTAGGAGGTTCTTCCGTCGGGGTCGCAAAAATAAAAGCTGTTTATGACAAACGGCGTTTTCACGTTATCCATCTCGATGTTTTCAAATACGATATTATCAATAACGGAAAGTTCTCCCCTGCCGCGTCTTGTTTTAATGCGAAGTCCTCTGTCGGTGCTTTTGAAGAAACAGCCGCTGACGGTAAGATCCTTAACGCCCGCGGACATCTCGCTCCCAAGTGTGACCGCTCCGTGACCGTTCTGCATAAGACAGTGTTCTATTCTGATATTCTCCGAGGGGACCTTATATTTTCTGCCCATATAGATTTTCCCCGATTTTACCGCAATGCAGTCATCGCCGAGAGAAAATTCCACGCCTCTTATATCTACATTTTTGCAGGATTCAACGTCGATTCCGTCAGTATTTGGTGAATTTGCGGGATTTTCGATATAGATTCCCGAAAGGCGGATATCTTCCGAAAAATACGGATGGATAGTCCACGAGGGACTGTTCGCAAAGGAAATATTATAAACGCCGACATTTTTGCAACGTTCAAGAAACAAAAGTCTCGGACGAAAAGCTCCGACCATTTTCTTTTCGTTTTTCCACCAGTTATCGTGAGAAGCCGCGCCATTTATCTTTCCCTCGCCGTATATGGATACTCCGCTGACATTTATTCCCGTGAAAATCCCGGCGAAGCATTTCAGAGGATTTCCCTCCCATGTGCCAAGATTATACTCATTTTTTTCATCATAGCTTTGTATCATTCCCGGAAGGATCGGGTGGGAGAATCTTTCGGTATCCGCGATAATTTCAGCGCCCTCGGCGATTTCGATATTGACTCCCGATTTTATGAAAACAGACGTTACCTTGTATTTTCCTTTCGGAATAAGAACTCTTGAATTTTCGGGGCAGGCGTAAATCGCCGCCTGAATGAATACGGTATCATCGGAAATGCCGTCTCCCATTGCCCCGAATTTTTTCACGTTCAGAGTTACGAATTCATATCCTGTAGTAATTTCCGCCGATCTGTCTCCGATATCGATCTTATATTTCGTTTCGGGTTTGAGTCCTCCGATATAGTTTACGGTTTTATTTGTTTTTCTGAGGAATTTTCCGTTTAAGAAAATATCGTATTCTTCCTTTGTGTAATAATTTCCGCCGTCAAGAATTTCAATTTCCGCAAAACGCGTAGAAGAAAAAACTTTAAGTTCCATATTCAACCTCATCGATCATTCTGTATAAGATTTATGTGAAAAATTCAAACATTTTGAAAAAGGCGGCATGATGAAACACGCCGCCCCTTATTTTTTATTTCGGGCTTAACCCTTTACGCTTCCTGCGGAGATACCGTCAATGAACTGATTCTGTGCGCAGAAAAATACTATGAGCTGCGGAATGATCGAAATGAGCGATACCGCAAGAACTCTGTTCCATTCAAAGCCTGTGTCGGCATCCATCGAAAGCTTTACGAAGATTGTCGCGGGATATTTCGCGGGAGTCTTTACATAAAGCAGAGGACCCATGAAGTCATTGCTCGACCACATGAACTGGAAGAGCGCACAGCTTACCATTGCGGGCTTTAACATGGGAACTATAACGTGCCACAGCGTCTGTACGGAATTACAGCCGTCTATCTTCGCCGCTTCGTCAAGCTCGCGGGGAATATTGCGCAGGAACTGTATCATCATGAATACAAAGTACGTGTCAAACGCGAAAAGCGACGGAATAACCAGCGGAAGATATATCGGAGAATCTACCCAGCCGAATTTGTTGTAAAGAATGAACTGAGGTACATTCATTACAACGTTCGGAAGAAAAAGCGTTGACATAAGCACCGCAAAAAGAGCGTTTCTTCCGACAAAATTGAAGCGTCCGAAGCCATATGCCGTTATCGTACATGATATTACCGTGAAGATGACCTTGGGAATAACATAGCTGTATGTGTTTAACATCGCTTTCAGAAGATTTATCTGTCCGCCGTAGTCATTCATTGCGTTCTTATATCCGTCAAGAGTGGGATTAGCCGTGAACGGAGACATACTGCTGAATATTTCGTTGTTTGTCTTGAAAGTTGCGCCGATCATCCATATCAGAGGATATACCATGATAAATCCTACGAGAATAAGAACGATATACTTTATTACGGTACTGATCTGCTGCGATCTTTTGTAGCCGTCCTTAACGCCTGCCATATCTGCCATATCAAATATCCTCCTTAATCTTCATCGCCGTAGAATACCCAGTATTTCTGGCTTAAGAACGCTATTACACTGAGCACCATGACGATCACGAACAGCACCCACGCCATTGCGCTCGCCATACCCATTTCGTTCTGCTGGAACGCGCGGTTGTAGATGAGGAGCGAGAAAAGTGTCGTCGCATTACGAGGTCCGCCCTGTGTGATGATGTACGGTCCGTTGAATTCCTGGAACGCCTGACAAAGCTGTGTTACCAGATTGTAGAAAATGATCGGGGTTATCATGGGAACCGTGATAGAGAAGAACTGTCTCATCTTGCTTGCTCCGTCGATCGTTGCCGCTTCGTAAAGATCAACGGGAACGCCCTTGAGCGCCGCAAGAAAAAGTACCATTGATGAACCGAATTGCCATACTCTCAGAAGAGAAATAATGAAAAGCGCGTATTTCGGGTCGGAAAGCCAGTTTATTCCCTCGCCGCCGAATATCTTGATAATGCTGTTTATAAGTCCTTCGTTTCTGAAAAGAGATTTCCAAAGAACCGCTATCGCAACCGAACCGCCAAGAATCGACGGAATGTAATACGCCGTTCTGAACGCGTTTACGCCCTTTATCTTATAGTTTAATATGTAAGCTATAAAAAGCGCGAACGCAAGCTTTAAGGGAACAGTGATGAACGCGTATTTAAATGTTACTCCCAGCGAACGCATTATCTTCGTGTCGCTGAAAATCTCCTTATAATTCATTATGCCCGTTTCGGAAATTCCGTTGAAAAGATGAAAGTCCGTAAAGCTGTAATAAAGAGAGGAAAGAAAAGGATAGAGCCTGAATACCAGAAATCCCGCGAGCCACAGGATGATGAAAGCAAAGCCGATGTTTCTGCGTAAAAAAAGATGGGATTTCGTGGGTTTTAACGTATTTAACGTTGCCATACTGTTTTGCCTCCTTACGGTAAGTCTTTTTGAAGCATAAGCTTCTGCGCGTAAGCCATCATAAACGGTCCCACGCCCTTTGAATCATCGGGAACTCCTATTTCGGAAACATAGTATTCAACGCTTCCGTCGCGCTGTTCCCCGGGACCCAGTCCCGCGACTCTGCATATATCGCATAGATGAAGAACTCCGTTTTCATCTTCCGTAAGCTTTTCTCTCACGATGGAATCAAAGATCGCGGTTCCGCGCTTCGCGTATTTTTCCTCGCTTATAACGCCAAGTCTGACCGCTTTCATCACGCTGTACGCGACCATTGACGAACCCGATGTCTCGGTATAATTTCCCTTTGCTTCGGGGTGATCGATGACCTGAAAGAAAAGTCCGGTATCCTTGTCCTCGTATTGGAGAATCCCGTCAAGAGCCTCTTTAAACTGAGCGGAAAGTTCCCTGTAGCTCTCATATATTTCCTCGGACATTTTGTCTATGGTATCTATCATTGCCATAAGATACCAGCCCATCGAACGAAGCCAGAAATTCGGAGAAAGCCCCGTTTTCTTATCCGCCCACGGCTGAACTCTCGCTTCGTCATATCCGTGATAGGAAAGCTTCTTTTCGGGGTCGTACATATATTTTCTGACGTTTCTGAACTGCGTCAGAATGTCGCCGTAATTTTCTTTATTGTTATATTTTGTTTCATATTCCATATAAAACGGCTGCGCCATATAAAGACCATCCAGCCACACCTGATCAGGGTAGATTGCCTTGTGAAAAAAGTTTCCGTCCTTTGTTCTCGGCTGTTCCCTGAGGTTTTTCATAAGAAAATCTATTGCTTTTCTGTATTTTTCGTCTTTTGTCTCATCGTAAGCGAAAAAGAGCGCCTTTCCCGCGTTAAAGCTGTCGATATTATGCTTGCCCGTTTCATAATTTGTTATGATTCCGTCATCCGAAATCACCTTTTCAAGGTAATTTATTACGAAATTGCGGTATTTCGGGTCACACGAAGCCTCGTAAAGCTGACAGCAGCCCATGAGAACACAGCCGTCCTCATAATTCCAATAGGTTTTGTAATTCCGATAATTTTCAAGAAATTTGTCGATATAAGAATCTACAAACATTTTTTTCCCCCGCAAGCTTTGCATGAGGTTCTCCGCTTTTGCGGCGGAGAACACATCATACAAATGTTATGATTTTATCAGCTGTTAAGAACGTCGTTGATGCCGTCTACCATCATCTGAGCTGCTTCGTCAACGGTGTATTCGTCATAGCTGAGACCGCTGAGAACGTCGCAGTATGTTCCGTCGGGATTGCCCTTCAGTCTGGAATCCTCAAACTTTGCGTCAAGATTGAAGGATACCCAGTCAAGAACCTTGCCGTTAGCCTCCGCAACCATGGAATCAAGAAGTCCCTGAGCTGTGCAGGTATCGAGAGCTGTCTGGGAAAGAGGAATGCCTCTCTCGGAAGACATTATCGCAGTACCTTCGGGATCGTTGAGGAGATAGTTGAGAAGCATTGCACACTCTGCGGGATGCTCTGTGTTCTGGCTTATCGCAAACGCGAGAGATACCTTAGAGAAACCGCCCTTTGTATCGCCGAAATCGGAGAAGTAATCGCCGACTATAAGCTCCTGACCCTCGTTGAGAGCCGCGTTAAACTTGGAAGCGGAGGAATCCCATTCAAAGATACCCGCGTATGTGCCGTTCATCCACTTTTCGTTCTTGTCGAGTGAATCGGCGCCGTCGCCCGTGATAGTTGCGATAGTGGGAATTACATGACCGTCCTCAAGGCTGTTTATGAATTCAAGACCGTCCTTGATCTCGTCAACAGTGTAGTTGAGAGTATTGTCAACCACCCATTCCTTGCCGTACTTGGACTCAAGATAGTATACCATGAGTACCATTCTGTCGTACTCGCCGCAGGAGAGAGGATAGTAGTCCTCGCCGAGGGTTGTCTGGAATGTCGTTCCCGCTTCCATAAGGTCAGCAAGAGAAGTCGGCGTTGAAATTCCCGCGTTTTCAAAGGTGGTCTTGTTCCAGTAGAAAATTCTTCCGGTCATGGAAACGGGAATAGCCTGGAGCTTGCCCGCGAGCGTACAGGTATCGAGAGCTGACTGATCGTACTGAGTAAGATCGAAATAATCAGATACGGTGTTCATATCAAGGAACATACTTCCGTCGGAGCTGTAGCTTTCGATCCAGTTCCAGTTTATCTGGTTGACATCGGGAGCGGTGCCCGCATAAAATGCCGTGGACATCTGCTCTTCCCAGCCGCTCCATGCGCCGAACTGTACTTCGACATTGATATTCGGGTTGTTTTCCATAAACTTGTTGATAGCATTCTGAGTAGCTTCATGTCTGGAGTCGCCGCCCCACCATGATATCTTGATTGTTACATCTTCGCCCGATGGAGCCTCGACTTTTTCTGCTTCTTCGCCGGCCGTTGTATCGGCGGCAGCGTCTCCGTCATCGGCAGCGGCAGTCGTATCGTCCGCCGAGTCTCCGCCGGCAGCCGCGGCAGTCGTTGTTGAGGAATCGGAGCTTCCCGTATCTCCGCACGCCGCGAGAGAAGCAACCATTGCGACCGCGAGAATTCCCGAAAGAATCTTCTTTGTAGTCTTCATAAAAAATATACCTTCCTTTCATTACACTCCGTTTCGTATCGTCCGCCGCCCTCACTGTCGCGCAAAAAACGTTTCCTTCGTTTTTACGTCGGAGCGAACAAAAATAAACGGAGTCTCGCCTGATATACAGGCAAGTATTCTTCCCAAATAATTTATTTCCACCGTCAAGACGGTAAAAACCAAAAGCTTGTTACGGCTGCTTTCCGATATACGCGAGGATTCCTCCGTCAACGTAAAGAATATGACCGTTTACAAAATTTGAAGCGTCCGAAGCAAGGAATACTGCGGGACCGCCGAGATCTTCGGGAGTTCCCCATCTTGCCGCGGGAGTCTTTGCTATGATAAAGCTGTCGAACGGATGACGGGTGCCGTCGGGCTGCTTTTCGCGCAGAGGAGCCGTCTGCGGAGTAGCGATGTAGCCGGGTCCTATGGCGTTGCACTGAATATTATATCCGCCGTACTCCGAAGCGATATTCTTTGTGAGCATTTTAAGTCCGCCCTTTGCCGCCGCGTAAGCGGA
>CAZCUQ010000013.1:0-30109 GCA_964501705.1 uncultured Ruminococcus sp.
CGCTAAGCAGGTTTATCAGTCCGCTGCTAACTGGGCTACTAAGTGCGAGACTAATAACAAACCCACAGGCGCGACAACAATTACAGCAGAAGTAGATCTTGTAAACGGTCAGACAGCTGTAAACAATTCACAACTTAAATTTGATGGAACGGATTCAACCGACTTTGAGAATGCTCTTATTTGCTACATGGGCGGCACATCCTCTTCCGGATATGCATATGCATCTGTGACGAATTCCGCTGCTGATTTCGCTCAGTGGGCTGGAAGCTCTGCTGAAGCAAATTCTGCTTCTATCTTCGGTGAGTATCCTAATGCGCTTACAGCTTCTTCTAACAAAACATGGACACAACAGACTTCTACGTCTGCTGCTGCCGGCACCTGATTTGATTAAGGATAAGGTTCTTAGTACTTAAAAAAGTAAACCACTCGCAGAATACTGCGGGTGGTTTTTCCTATGTAAAAAAATATATGCCGTCATTCTTTTTTTATATTTTTAAAAATTTAAACATTATGCTATTATAGTATAAGAGACTTTGCGTCTTTATATGAAATCATCGAAAGGGATAATAAAAAATGTACAAGGTTTTACGCAGAAAGGAACTTAATCCTACGGTTACTCTTCTTGATGTTGAAGCTCCCGCTGTGGCGAAAAAAGCCGAACCGGGTCAGTTTATCATTTTGCGGACCGATGAAAACGGCGAGAGAATTCCTCTCACGATCGCGGGTTACGACAGAAATAAAGGAACGGTAACCATTATCTTTCAGATAGTCGGAGCTACTACCGAAAAATTAAATCATATCAGTGAGGGCGAATACATACATGACTTCGTGGGTCCTCTCGGCGTCGCAACAAAAACCGAGGGACTTAAAAAGGTCGCCGTTGTCGGCGGCGGCGTGGGGTGCGCTATTGCGTTCCCCGTATGTAAAAAGCTGTTTGAACAGGGCGCAGACGTTACCGCTATCGCTGGCTTCAGAAACAAGGATCTCGTTATCCTTGAAGATGAATTCAGGGCAAACTCCTCCGCGTTTGTGATGATGACCGATGACGGCTCCTACGGTGAAAAGGGGCTTGTTACCAATGCTCTCGAAAAGCTTATCGAAAGCGGCGAGCAGTATGATGAGGTTATTACTATCGGTCCCCTTATTATGATGAAATTTGTCGTTGCGGTAACTAAAAAATACAACATAAAAACTGTTGTCTCCATGAATCCTATCATGATCGACGGTACGGGAATGTGCGGCGGCTGCCGTCTCACTGTCGGCGGCGAGACAAAATTCGCCTGTGTTGACGGTCCTGATTTTGACGGATTCCTTGTCGATTTCGACGAGGCTATGGACAGATGTTCAATGTACAAACCTTTTGAACGTCATAAGTATGAGGAAACCTGCAATCTTTTCAAGGGGGTGGAATAATATGCCTAATATGTCGTTACAAAAAAATCCAATGCCTTCGCAAGAACCTGATGTCAGAAACAAAAACTTTCTTGAGGTCGCTTTGGGTTATACAAAGGAAATCGCTGTAGATGAGGCTAACCGCTGTCTTAACTGCAAAAATATGCCATGCGTTTCGGGCTGCCCCGTTAATATTGAAATTCCCCGCTTTATCTCCTTTATGAAAGAAGGAAAGTTTGAGGAGGCTTTTCAGGTCATCTCTGAGTCAAGCTCCCTCCCCGCTGTCTGCGGAAGAGTTTGTCCCCAGGAAAAACAGTGCGAGTCAAAGTGCGTAAGAGGAATTAAGGGCGAGAGCGTCGCTATCGGCAGACTTGAACGCTTCGCGGCTGATCGCCATAACGCTGATTTTAAGGGAGAAATTACCGTTCCCGAATCTATCGGCAAAAAAGCGGCGATAATAGGCGCGGGTCCCGCAGGTCTTACCTGTGCGGGTGATCTCGCGAGAGCGGGAGTTAAGGTAACTGTCTATGAGGCGCTTCACCTTGCGGGAGGTGTTCTCGTTTACGGTATCCCCGAATTCAGACTCCCGAAATCAATTGTTGCGAGGGAAATCGAAAATCTCCGTTCTCTCGGTGTTGAGATAAAAACCAATATGGTCGTCGGTAAAACCATTACAATCGACGAAATATTTGAGGAGGGCGCAGACGCCGTATTTATAGGTTCGGGCGCGGGACTTCCCAGATTTATGAATATCCCCGGAGAAAACCTCAAGGGCGTTTACTCCGCAAATGAATTCCTCACGAGAGTTAATCTCATGAAAGCTTACAAGAAAGACAGCGATACGCCTATCAAGGAAAATCACAAGGTCGCTGTGGTCGGCGGCGGAAATGTCGCTATGGACGCGGCAAGATGCGCGAAGCGTCTCGGCGCGGAGGAAGTGTACATAGTCTACAGAAGGGGAGAGGAAGAACTCCCCGCCCGTAAGGAAGAGGTCGAACACGCAAGGGAAGAAGGTATTATCTTCAGGCTGTTAAATAACCCCGTTGAGATTTTAGGCGGCGGGGACAAGTTCGTTTCAGGGTTAAAATGCGTTGAAATGGAACTCGGCGAACCCGATGATTCGGGCAGAAGAAGACCTGTCGAGAAAAAAGGCTCGGAGTTTGTTATCGACGTTGACTGTGTTATCATGGCGATAGGAACATCTCCGAATCCTCTCATCAAGAATACTACCGCGGGTCTTGAAACAAATAAGCACGGCTGTATCGTCACAAAGGATGAAAGCGGTCTTACATCACGTCCGAATGTTTACGCGGGCGGAGACGCTGTCACGGGCGCGGCTACGGTTATCTCCGCGATGGGCGCGGGCAAGAACGCCGCAAAGGCTATACTCCAGAGCTTTAAGAGGTAATTTTTATTCGATAAAAAAACCTGCCGGTTTCGTGCCGACAGGTTTTTTTATAATGAATTTACAGCAGATCGCTTCGGCAGATGGCCGAGACAAGAGCCGAAACGGAAGCGTCTACAATATCCGTGTGTATTCCCGCGCCCCAGTATGTTCCGCCGTCCGTCTTTATGGCAACGAAGCAGAGAGCCTTCGATTTTGAAGAGACTTCAAGAGCGCTTTCTTCGTAGCTCATCAGTGTGTATTTCAAGCCGCAGCCGGCTTTGAGAGCGTTTGAAACAGCGTCGAGACGTCCTGTTCCGTTTCCGCTGACGATTTTTTCTTCTCCGTCCATGATAACGGTGACGTCTGTGCAGATTCCGTTTACCTGCTTGAAATGATTTTCCTTTACTTTTATCTTATCGCAGATATTTACGTAGTTTTCATAGAAGATATCACGTATTTCTTCGGGCTGAAGTTCCTTGTGAGCATGGTCGGAAATTCCCTTGACAAGATAACCGAAGCTTTCGCGGAACTTTGCGGGAAGAGTGATTCCGAAGCGAGTCTCCATAATATATCCGATGCCGCCCTTGCCGGACTGACTGTTGATACGTATAACATCGCCCTCGTATTCTCTGCCGATATCCTTCGGGTCGATCGCAAGATAGGGTACTGTCCAGTGTTCGCAGTTATGCTCCTCGCGCCATTTCATGCCCTTTGCGATAGCGTCCTGATGAGAACCCGAAAATGCCGCGAAAACAAGCGCTCCGCTGTACGGCTGTCTTTCATAGATGCGCATTCTTGTGAGTCTTTCGTAGATCTCCATAATTTCGGGAAGATTCGATAAATCGAGCTTCGGGTCAACACCGTGCGCGAACATATTCATTGCGAGAATAACAATATCGACATTTCCTGTCCTTTCGCCGTTTCCGAAGAGAGTTCCCTCTATCCTGTCAGCACCCGCCAGAAGACCCATTTCCGCGTCGGACACGCCTGTTCCCCGATCGTTGTGGGGATGGAGCGAGACTACGATATTTTCTCTGTTGTGCATATTTTCGCACATATATTCAACCTGTGAAGCATAAACGTGAGGCATACTTTCCTCGACGGTAACGGGCAGATTGATTATGACTTTATTTTCGGGAGTGGGTTTCCAGACGTCAATGACGGCATTGCAGACCTCAAGAGCGAATTCGGGTTCGGTCCCCGTGAAGCTTTCCGGGGAATATTCAAAGATAAAATGTCCCTCGGTTTTTTGTCTGTATTCCTCGCACATTTTAGCTCCCGATACGGCAAGCTCCAGTATTTCTTCTTTGGATTTTTTGAAGACCTGTTCTCTCTGCGCGAGAGAAGTGGAGTTGTAAAGATGAACGACAGCGTGTTTTACTCCCTTTAACGCCTCGTAGGTTTTTGCGATGATATGTTCTCTTGCCTGAGTGAGCACCTGAATAGTGACATCATCGGGAATAAGGTTGTCTTCAATGAGTTTGCGGCAGAATTCATATTCCGTCTCGCTTGCCGCCGGGAAGCCTATTTCGATCTCCTTGAAGCCGATTCTCACGAGATGCTTGAAAAATTCAAGCTTTTCCTCAAGGGACATAGGTATAATAAGCGCCTGATTTCCGTCGCGGAGATCAACGCTGCACCATGCGGGAGCCTTGTCGATATATTCCTTTTCAGCCCATTTAAGGCATTTTACGGGAGGCATAAAATAACGTCTTGTGTACTTTTGATTATTCATAAGAATCTATCCTTTCTCAAAAAAATAAACTTTCATCTCAAAAATAAGAGATGAAAGCTTTACTTCCACGGTACCACTCTTGTTCCGATATAATATATCGGCGCTCATTCGCGTCAATCAACGCTTTTCACTGTAACGGGAGAACCCGGCGCTGCCTACTGTTATTTCGGAGCGCTGCTCGGCGGCGAGCTATATTCTGCGGTAAAACGCCGTCTTTCATCACCAACGGCTTTCTGAAGAATTATCCGAAGATTTTTTCCGCTTCACTGCATTTATAATATTCACTGTAAATATATTTACATAATATATTATATCACATGATTTTTCGTTTGTCAAGCTATTTTGGAAAAATTTTTGAATAAATAACGGTTCTTATTTTATTCGGGAAAAAATATATATTAAAGAAAAGAATATGAAATATGAGAAGGTGAAAAAATTTGAGCAACCTCGACGCAAAGGAAAAAATCAGAAAAATGTTTTTTCTGCGGACGAGAATTACTATGGACAGCGGCGGATTTCTCTGCGTTGACAGCTGCCGCAAAATCATGGAAGTAAGCGATGTTTACATAAAAATGCGAACGGCTGACAGATTTGTTGAGATTTGGGGATCGGATCTTTCGCTTTGCTGTACCTCGGCGGACAGTATAATAATAGAAGGCAGAGTTTCGGGAATCGAACTGACTCCCGCGGGAAAATATTACGGAGGCAGAGAGTGACAAGAACAAAAAAAATAATCTTTTCATCGGTGATGTTTATTCTTTTCGGGGCGTTTGCGATTTTCCCGAAGGATATATCCGACGCGGTAGCAGCGGGAGTGAAGAGCTGCCTGGACGTTATAATCCCGTCGCTTTACGTTATGATGGTGCTGTCGGATATTTTTATAAAAAGCGGTCTTTACAGAAAAAACGGATTTGTTTCCGAATTTGCCGCAAGATATATTTTCAGAGTGCCGCCGTCCGCAATGTCCGCGTTCACCGTGAGCATAGCCGCGGGATATCCCGTGGGAGCGTCGGTCATTCTCGGTGCGTATGAAAACGGTTCCGTAAATAAATCCGACGCGGAAAGGCTTTTGTGTTACTCATTCGGTTCGGGACCCGCGTTTGTTTTCGCGGCGGTCGGAGCGGGAGTATTCGGAAACGTCCGTGCGGGAGTCATAATATTTATATCGGGAATAATTGCAAATATTGTCACGGGATTCATTCTTTCCATCGGAAGAAAGATACCCGAAAAAGAAACAAGAGACGTACAGGTAAGCTTTTCCCCGTCGTTATTCTGCGAGAGCGTCTCTGACGCGGGAAAAAACATTCTTAAAATGTGCGGGGTGATTCTCGTGACATCCGGTTTGTTAAGTATTCCCGAATCGCTGGGGATAACTCCCGCGCTTTCCGCAAGGATAGGGAAACTGCTGGAGTGCGATCCGCAGTACGTTCACGGATTTCTCCGTTCGATTTTTGACGTGACGAATTTATCGCGCATGAATGCCGAGGACATTTCCTTTCTGCCGTTTGCGGCGTTTCTGGTATCGTTTGGCGGCGTATCGGTTTTTATGCAGATAGCGGCGGTGCTGAACGGAAAGCTGTCGATCGCTCCGATGATAATCTCACGCGGATTTACGGCGGCTCTGAGTTTTTTTATCTCCGATTTTTTCACAAGGATATTAATAAAAGAAGAAGCCGTTTCGGTTATGGCTCATATCGGGGAGGTCAGGCATAATTCCTTGTTATCCTCGGCATTTTTGCTGATTATGGTGATATTGCTTCTATCCGAAAAGGAAGAGGTCAATTGATAATCGGACCGCTTTTCTTGTCGTTGACTATAAAATTCGCTGAAATTCTTTTGCATAAAAAATCCGCTGCCCGAATATAGTTTATTATAAAACCGAAGGGAGAGAAAAAATAATGGACAGCGAAATCACAAGATATTTTACGGGAAAGGCGTTTTCCGCTCTTTCCGCCGTAAAAAAGGACAAGGTTTTTGAAGTCAGACTGCGTGCGGACAGAGCTATTTCTCTTGTAACGGAAAACGGGATACTTTATCTTACGGATTCGGGCGAGCTTACATCGGACGCAAAATGCGCGGCAAACGTGTCATTCGACGATATGCGGAGAATATTCGATTCATTGTGCCGTTACTCCATTCACAGCAATGCGGCGAATATCAGAGAATGTTTCGTCACCGTAACGGGCGGTCACAGGGCGGGTATATGCGGAACAGCCGTTTATAACGGCGAAAAATTGGAAACCGTCCGCGATATTTCGGGGATAAATTTCAGAGTCGCAAGAGAATGTATCGGCGCGGCTGACAGGATCATGAAAGAATGTATGAAAAATTCCCCGAAAAGTATTCTCGTGTGCGGAGAGCCTTCAAGCGGAAAAACTACTGTTCTTCGCGATCTGTGCAGACAGCTCGGAAACAGATACAGCGTGTCGCTTGTCGATGAACGTTCGGAGATCGCCGCTTCCGTCAAAGGGAAAAACTGTAACGATGTCGGAATAAATACAGATGTATTTAACGGCTTTACAAAAAGTTCGGGGATAATGTCGGCGCTTCGCGTTATGTCTCCGACATTTATAGTCTGCGATGAGATCGGCACGGACGAGGATATCTCAGCGTTAAAAAACGCTTTCGGCTGCGGAGTCAGAATAGCCGCGTCCGTTCACGCGGGTTCGCCCGGGGATATTTTCAGAAAGAATATTTCTTGTCTGTGCAAAACAGGGTATTTTGAATACGCCGCGTTTGTTAAAAACGGAAACACCGAAAAAATAATAAAGCTTGGAGAAAAAAATGAAAATAATAGGAATAATCATGGTGATACTGACTCTCACATCGGCGGGAGCGGCAATGTCTGAAGCGCTTATGCGAAGAGTGGTTCTTCTGCGCGCGCTTGACCGTTTTCTTGAAAAAGCTTTCATATTGATAAGAAGCGAAGCCGCCTCATTTGAGGATATCGTTTCGGAGGGCGCTGATGACGAAAGACTTTCACAGTTCGTTTTTCTCGGAAAAATAAAGGAAAGAATAGACAATGGGGAGGTTTGTTTCAGAAGGATCTGGAGAGAATCTCTTGAGGAATATAAGCCCGATTATATGCAGAGCGAGGAGCTTTCCGTTCTTTTCGATTTCGGGGAAACTCTCGGCTCCACCGATACCGAGGGACAGCTTCAGAGGATATCGGGAATGAGAGATATCATCTGCGGCATTACAAAAGAAGCGGAAAAGAATTACCGCGATAAGGGAAAACTCTATCGGGCTCTCGGAGTTACGGCGGGACTTTTCGCGGCGGTTGTTCTGATTTAAAACGGACGAGGGAAAAATTATGGATATCGATATCATCTTTAAGATCGCGGGCATCGGAATAATTGTGGCGGTGCTGAATCTGCTTCTGAAAAAATCCGAAAGGGACGAGCAGGCACTTATGGTGACAATCGCGGGGCTGATCGTCGTTCTCGGAGTGATAGTGGATGAGATATCCTCGCTTTTCGATACGATAAGGACAATGTTCGGATTATGAAAATAGCCGCTGTTTCGGGATTTTGCATAGCCGCCGCAGTATTATGCAGGATCTTCGACAAGACAGGAAGAGAATACGGCGTGATGATATCGGCGGCGGCAGCGCTTATGATAACGGCGGTTTCGATGACTATGCTTTCTCCGCTTGTCGATTTTATTCTCGCTGCCTTTGAGAAAACAGGCGCGGACGAAGAGTATGTGAATATTCTTTTCAAGTCGGCGGGGATATGCTATCTTACGTCTCTTTCATCGGGGATATGCGGAGATTCGGGGGAAAAAACTCTCGCACAGTCGGTAAACATGATCGGAAGAATAACTCTCGCGGTCACGGCACTGCCCGTTTTTGAAGATCTTTCGGAAATAGTTACGGAGCTTTTAAAATGAGAAGAATAATGATTATTATTACGGTAATGCTGATCCTTTCCACGATCTGCGGGATAAGGACAGGCGCACAGGAAACAGTCGATACGGACGAACTGTACGGTTCTCTCGGAATAGACGATTCCTCGGTGATTCTTCCCGATGAGGCGGAAGAGGTACTCTCGGAAAATGACATAACAATGAAAAACGCGGGAAAGGTCGCCGAGGCTGCGTTTCCCGAGGTGATGAAATACATATTTGAGAAATACGGAAAAAAGCTTTCCTTTCCGATAAGAATTCTCGGAATAATGCTCGGAATCGCGGTTCTGTCTGCGGGAGTGAAGATGTTTTCGGAAAGCGCGGGGGTAAATTCGCAGGGAAATGTTTACGAGGTGATTTCAACCGCTGCCGCGGCGGTTCTTGTATGCGTTCCGTGTGCGGAATGTATCGGAAAAACAGCCGAAACACTCAAAGCGGGCGGAGCGTTTATGATATCATATGTTCCGATATACGCGGGGATAGCGGCTTCTTCGGGCGCCGTCACGAGCGCGGGGATATATAACATTGCCGTGATAACGGCGGCGGATATGGCTGTAGCGTTTTTTTCGGGGGTAATGCTTCCGCTTACATCGGCGTGTATGGCTCTCGGTATAGCTGACGGGTTAAGCTCCGATATTTCACTCGGAGCGTTTACGGGCGTGATAAACAAGATATGCTCGTTTCTGATGATCAGCGTTATGACGGTATTCACAGGAATGTTATCAATGCAGTCGAGCATAGGAACAGCTGCCGACGGCGCGGCGGCAAAAGCCGCAAAGCTTGCCGTATCGAATTTTGTTCCCGTAGTCGGCGGAGCGCTTTCCGATACATACACGGCTGTGAGATCGGGACTTTCTCTTTTGAAAAAATTTGCGGGGATATACGGAATAATCGCGGTTTCGGCGATAATCCTCCCGCCGGTTATCGAATCGGCGGCGCTTTATATCGCGGCAAATCTTGCGTCCGCCGCGTCAGACGCAATGGGTCTTAAAAATCTTTCGGCTCTCTTTAAGAATACGGGAGTATGCATAGGAATGTCTCTCGGAATACTCTTGGCTTTCGGAGCGCTTCTTATCATTTCAACGGGGATTCTGCTGTCACAGAATCCCGCACAGTAAGGAAAAACAATATGGATGCAATAAAACAAACGGCAATGTCCGTATCTCTGCTGGGGATCATCATGACGGTAACGGGACTCGTCTGTCCGAAAGAAAAAACCGAGGGATACCTGAAGCTCATAATAGGGGCGATACTTATCATCGTTACGGCAAGGGGAATAGCCGGATTCGATCTTTCCGGTTTATCTGAAACGGAAGATAGCTTCGGCGAAATTACCGAAAACTATTCCGATAACACAAACGAGTATTACGCCCGCGCGGCGGAAAGAAATCTTTCGAGAACTCTCACTGAAGTTCTTCTTGACGAAAAAATCAGCGCGGAAATCACCTGTGATATTGATATTTCCGAAAACGGCGGCATATATATTAATATGGTTACGGCAGAAACGGAAAAATCTTCCGAAAAGAAAAGAATAGCGGAGATCATCAGAAACGCCGTCGGAGAGGAAGTGACAATATATGTAAAAGATGCGGAGGAATAAATATGTCGGAAGCAATCGGAAAACTTAAAAAGCTTATTCGCGGCAGGAACGCTCCGACGGTTTTTATTATTATCGGAGCCGTACTTATTCTCCTTATCCTGATTTCGGGAAACGAAGAAAAAACCGATAACGCAAAGGAAACGGCGGACGTCGGAATGACCCTGACAAGCGACTATGAAAAAAGACTTGAAGAAAAACTTGAAGAGACTTTATCCGAAATAAACGGCGTGGGAAAAGTCAGCGTTATGATAACCCTTTCTTCAAGCGAAGAATACATATACGCCGAAGAATGGGACAAGAAAACGGACAGCGAAAAGGTAAGCTTTGTCAAATCGGGTGAAGGGGGGATCATAAAAACGGTGAGAATGCCTGTTATTACAGGCGCGGTAATAGTCTGCGAGGGAGGAGGAAACACACAGGTCTGCGAAAAGGTTTACGAGGCGGTTTCAGTTTCTTTGGGAATTTCCTCTAACCGAATAAGCGTTCTGAAAATGCAATAATAACGAAAGGACTGACTGTTATGAAAAAGCCAAATATTATTATCGGAAAAAAACACATAATTCTTTCAAGTCTGCTGCTTATACTCGGAATCGCCGTTTATATGAACTACGCGTTCGCATCGGCGGGAGACGCGGTAAGCGTGGACGAGGACAGCATAACCGCGGGAAAAACAGAGGTAAACTACGGCGATGCCGAATATGTAAATGCAGACGTGAATTCCATAGATTATTTCTCCCAGGCGAGACTTTCGAGAATGACCTCGCGAGACGAAGCGGTAGAAACTCTTTCGGCAATGCTGGGCGGCGGGGATATCTCTGCGGAGGAGGACGCGGCATATACGGCGGAAGCTGTCAGTCTTACACAGATGTCCGAGAGCGAAAGCAAGATAGAATCTCTCATAAAAGCACAGGGCTTTGAGGACTGCGTGGTTTATCTCGACGACGATACCGCAAACATTGTTGTGCGTACTGACGGTCTTACGGCGGCAGACGCGGCAAAAATCAAAGATGTATTGTTAAGTGAGGTGACAATCTCTGCGGAAAATATCAGAATTTTTGAAGTAAAGTAGTTGCTTTTACGGAAAAAATCTGCTATAATATATATATGGCAGTGTGTTTTGCCGGATTTGCGGCGGAAATGCGGATAATTCCCGCAGGAAAAGTCTTTCCCCGAATCATTCTTTTCTCTGCCCGCCGCAGTACAGTATAAAACACATTCCGGAAAGGAAACGCTTTATGGATAAGAAAAATGAAATTTCCGCAAGATCTTTGAAGATCTCCGAAGAAGTTATCGAATCGGTCGTAAAATACGCGGCTCTCGGTGTGGAGGGAGTTGCCGGTCTTTATAAAAGAAAAAGGAATTCAGACAAATGCGCGGTGGAAACGGATCTTTTTACCGAGTTCCCGGAGGTGACAGTGAACATCACCGTAAACGGGAGCGCAAAAGTAAAAAGCGTCTGCGAAAACGTTCAGAAGAGAATTCACGGTGATGTTCTGTCCATGACGGGAATCGCTCTCGGAGCTGTGAACGTAAAGGTCTGCGCGGCTGTTTTTAAAAGCATATAGACGGATAAGCAGGCTTTTCGGCAAATGCGCGAAGGCTTGCTTTTCTGTGCTTTTCCGCTGCACTGCCGTCTGAATGTGATATATGTAAACCTGAAAGGAATAAAAAAATGAAAAAGGGAAGCCTTATAAGAGAAGCGGCATTCGTGCTTGTTTTCACGAAGATTTTCTGCGGCGATGAAAGCTGTGACGAGCTTATCGAAACAGCAAAGAATTCGGACGTGTTTTTGCTTAAAAGCAAAAATCCGGATGAAAATGACGACGGTATCCTTGACGAGGAGGATTTTGATAATATCTCCGCCGCGCTTTTCAAGGGAGTATACGATAATCTTGAGGAGCTTGACGGTATCATTTCAAAATACAGCGATAAAAGACAGATCGGGAGAATTTCAAAGGTAAGTCTCGCGGTTCTGAGACTTGCGCTTTACGAAATAAATTATAACGACAAAGTCCCGACAAACGTGGCGATAAGCGAGGCGGTGCTTCTCGCGAAGAAATACGCGCTTGAGTCTGAGGTGAAGTTTGTAAACGGCGTTCTCGGAAATTACTCCAGAGCTTTGGAGGTACAGAAGTAATGTCATTGTTTCTGGGAATAGACACCAGTAATTACACCACCTCTGCGGCGGTTTTCGACAGCGGCGGCGGTACTGTCATACAGGAAAAGCTTTTGCTCCCCGTGAAAGAAAACGAGCGGGGATTACGGCAGTCCGACGCTGTTTTTCATCACACGGTGAATCTTCCGAAGGTATTTTCCGCACTTTCCGAAAAAGTCTGTTTAAAGGATATTTCGGCAGTCGGGGTATCGTTTCGTCCGCGTAATTCCGAAGGGTCGTATATGCCGTGCTTTCTATGCGGAGAGGGACTTGCGGGAACGATCGGG
Organism: uncultured Ruminococcus sp.; assembly: GCA_964501705.1. Classification (GTDB taxonomy): domain Bacteria; phylum Bacillota; class Clostridia; order Oscillospirales; family Ruminococcaceae; genus RGIG4694. The sequence continues at coordinate 12,463 of CAZCUQ010000013.1, forward strand.
AAAATACTCGATATTCCCGTTTATAAGACAAGCCATCAGACAGGGCATATTCTGGCGGCTCTGTATTCTTCGGGGAAACTCGGTTTATTATCGGAAAGCTTTATAGCGTTTCATGTGAGCGGAGGAACTACCGATTGTCTTTTATGCGAAAAAGACGATGAGGAAATTCTGAATATCTCCGAAATAGGTAAATCTCTTGACCTGAAAGCGGGACAGCTTATCGACAGAACGGGAGTTATGCTCGGACTTGAATTTCCGTGCGGAGCGGAGCTTGAAAAGCTTGCGGAAAAAAGTACGGAAAGGTTTAAGATCAAACCCGTGATGAAAAACGGAAACTGCTCTCTTTCGGGCTTTGAGAATAAATTCGCGAAAATGCACGAGGACGGCGCGGCTTCGGAGGATATAGCGCTCGCGTGCGAAACGGCGGCAGCGGAAACTATCGTTAAAATGACGGAATATGCCGCAGAAAAATACGGTTCTCTTCCGATAGTTTTCGCGGGCGGAGTTATGTCCAATAAATTTATCAAAGAAAGAATCGCGGAAAAGTTCGGCGCGTTTTTCGCACAGCCCGAATTTTCGCGGGATAACGCGGCGGGAACGGCGGTTTACGCAAAATTAAAATATAAAACGGAGTGAATAGCTTGCAGTCTGTAACTGTTTCGCAGCTTAATTCCTATCTTGCCTCGGTGCTTAGGGGAGACAGGAATCTGCGCGGTATCATAGTCAAGGGTGAGATATCAAACTTTGTGAATTATAAAAAATCGGGGCATTTTTATTTTACGCTCAAAGAGGGAAACAGCGCCGTAAAAGCGGTGATGTTCAAAAGCTATGCGGAAAAGCTCCCGTTTCTTCCGAAAGACGGAATGAGCGTTTACGTTACTGCAAACGTCGAGGTATTCGAGCGCGACGGAGTGTATCAGCTGTATGCTTCGGATATGCTCCCCGACGGCATAGGAGCACTTTTTCTTGCGGTCAATGAAACAAAGGAAAGACTTGACGCCGAGGGAATTTTCGATGAAGAGCATAAAAAAGCCATCCCGAAAATCCCGCAGAGAATAGGAATCGTCACATCAAGGGAAGCGGCGGCTCTCAGGGATATGATAAATATAATAGGAAGACGTTTTCCCGCTGCGGAGATCCTTCTTTTTCCGTGCATGGTTCAGGGAAAGGAAGCTCCCGATACAATAGTTTCGGCGCTTGAATTTGCGGATATTTCCGGCTGTGATGTGATAATATGCGGAAGAGGCGGAGGTTCCTACGAGGATCTTATGGCGTTTAACGATGAAGATGTTGTAAGAGCGGTTTTTGAATGTGAAACTCCCGTAATAAGCGCTGTCGGACACGAAACGGACACGACTCTTGCGGATTATGCCGCAGATCTTCGCGCTCCCACGCCGTCGGCTGCCGCAGAGCTTGCCGTTCCCATTCTGTCCGAGCTTCTCTCTTCGCTTGATTCCTTAGAGTATTCGCTTTGCTTTTCAATGAAAAAATATATCGAAAACGAAGAAATTCACCTTGATAGTCTTGAAAAGCAGTTAAGTTTTTTTTCTCCCGAAAACAAAATAAAAGGGCTTGAATCGAAAACGGAGCTTCTTGAAAAAAATCTTAAAGAAAAAATGAACGCAAGGATTTTTTATGAGGAAAACAGACTGACCGCATACGCTGCGAGACTTGATTCCCTCAGTCCGCTCAAGGTCATGAAAAGAGGATATTCCGTTGTGGAAAAGGACGGAGTATCCGTCGTATCGGCAGATTCTTTAAAAATCGGGGATAATGTAAGGATAATATTCTGCGAGGGCGAAAAAAACGCGGTAATTAAATAGAAAGGACAGAAAAAATGTCATACGAAGAATCGGTTAAAAAGCTTGAAAATATAATCAGCGAATTAAATGAAAAAAATATTCCCCTTGAAAAAGCGGTGGATTCTTTCAAGGAAGGGATAACGGAGCTTGATAAATGCAGGAAGTCTCTCGAAGCCGCCAAGCTTAAAATAAAGGATATGGGAGAAAACGAAAAAGATGAATGAATCCGAAATGCTTTCAAATCTTAATAATATCGGAGATTTTGTAAATACAGTTATCGGAAATCTTATTAATGGCTGCGCGGCAAAGGAAATCTGCGGCGAAAGCCCCGGGCTTTACCAGGGCGAGATCATAAATGCTGTGAGATATTCGCTGATGTCGGGAGGAAAAAGACTTCGCCCCGCGCTTGCGATAAGTTTCTGCCGGATGTGCGGCGGTGATATTCAGTCAGCCGCCGCTCCTGCCGCGGCAATCGAGATGGTACACACTTTCTCGCTTATCCACGATGATATGCCGTGCATGGACGATGATGATATGCGTCGGGGAAAGCCTTCCTGTCACAAGGCATACGGCGAGGCTATGGCGCTTCTCGCGGGTGACGCGTTATTAAATCACGCTTTCAAGGTGATCGCGGAAGATGAAAGCTTATCTGACAAAACAAAAACAAAGCTTATCGTCTGCCTTGCGGGAGCGTCGGGTATAATGGGAATGATAGGCGGTCAGGTCATTGATATGGATAACACGAGCGCGAATAATTTTCCTGCGGAAAAAATACTGAAAATGTATTCTCTCAAAACCTCCGCGCTGATAAAATGCGCGTGCGGAATGGGCTGTATTTCGGCGGGAGCGGAGGATAAACTCCTATACGCCGATGAATTCGGAGAAAATTTCGGACTTGCTTTTCAGATAAAGGACGATATCCTTGACGTCACGTCATCTCCCGAAATTCTGGGGAAAAATACGGGCAGCGACGAAAAGCAGGATAAGGAAACATATTTAAAGCGCGTCGGTATGGAAAAAGCGGAAAAGGCGCTTGGGGAGTATACGGAAAAAGCCTTGTCGGCGCTTGATAATTTTCCCGCTTCCCCCGATTTGGATTTTCTGAAAGCGCTTACCGTATGGCAGAAGTCGCGGGAAAAATAAAAAGGGAAGAAAAAAATGGAATATAATTATATTATGGTTTGTTCGGCGGCGGGGTGGATATTGGCGCAGGCTATAAAAATAGTTATCGAGATCTGCAAAACAAAAACATTTTCTCCCGACAGAATATACGGACCGGGAGGAATGCCCAGCTCACATTCCGCTATGGTAACGGCGGCGGCTGTGGCTTCGGTAAGGCTTCTCGGAATAGGAGATCCGCTTACGGCGGTGGTAATTCTTCTTGCAATGGTGGTAATGTACGACGCGATGGGCGTCAGGAGAGAAGCGGGGAATCATGCTCATCAGCTGAATATCATCAAAAATATCATTCAAGTCTCGACGACATGGGATAAGCTTAACGATGAAGAAAAGAAACAGTTCCAGGACAAGCAGTTCAAGGAGATTCTGGGACATACGCCTCTTCAGGTGCTTGCGGGAGTCATTCTCGGAGTGATCTTAGCGTTTGTTATACCCGTATCTATCGATTGAGAGGAGTTTCAATGAAAAAAACCGACAGTATTTTGTATAACATAAAGCTTCCGTCCGACTTAAAAAAACTGAATTACAGGCAGTGTGCAAAATTATGCGCGGAAATAAGGAAGCTCCTGATTAAAACCGTGGGAAAAAACGGCGGGCATTTATCCTCGAATCTCGGAACGGTGGAGCTGACAGTCGCTCTTCACAGAAATTTTGATTCGCCTAAGGATAAAATAGTCTGGGATGTGGGTCATCAGGCGTATACGCATAAGATCCTTACGGGAAGACTCGGAAAATTCGGTTCTCTCCGAAAGGAAAACGGGATATCGGGCTTTACCCGTCCGAGTGAATCAAAGCATGACGCGTTCATAAGCGGACACAGCAGCATCTCCGTTTCCGCCGCCTGCGGTATCGGAATGGCAATGCAGCTTGATAATGATGATCATCATGTTATTGCTGTCGTAGGAGACGGAGCCTTCACGGGCGGAGAAATATACGAGGGACTTAATAATGCGGGAAAAGGCTTGAATAACCTTATAGTTATACTCAACGACAATGAGATGTCCATCTCTAAAAATGTCGGAGCTGTTGCAAGATATCTTACCTCAATTCGTGGAAGCGAAAACTATATTTCCGTAAAAAAGCAGGTTGAAAAAGCGCTTGTCGGTATGCCGGAAATCATAGGCAGACCGATAATAGATATTATAATTCGCTCAAAGGATACTCTCAGGTGGATTCTCTACCATGACACAATGTTTGAAAATCTGGGCTTTGTGTATCTTGGACCCGTTGACGGACACAATATGAGAGCGCTCGATGAGGTTCTGAAAGCCGCAAAACTGATCGGACATCCCGTTCTCGTTCATGTGACGACCGTGAAAGGAAAAGGCTTTCCCCGTGCGGAAAAGAATCCCGGAGCATTTCACGGCGTATCTCCCATGGAGATAAAATACGGAAATCCCGAAATAATCTCCGAAGATTGTTACAGCGCTGTTTTCGGGCGGGAGCTTTTGCGGCTTGCGGAAAAGGATAAAAATATCTGCGCCGTTACGGCAGCTATGAAATACGCAACGGGACTTCAGTACATCGCGTCCGAAATTCCCGAAAGATTTTTCGATGTCGGAATAGCCGAGGAACACGCCGTCACCTTCTGCGGCGGTCTTGCCTCGGCGGGAAAGATCCCCGTATTCGCGGTATATTCAAGCTTTCTTCAAAGAGCCTTCGATCAGCTTATTCACGATAATTCCATACCTTTGAACCATATTGTTCTCGGAGTTGACAGAGCGGGGATAGTCGGCGGGGACGGAGAAACTCATCAGGGAATATACGATGTTTCAATGTTATCATCCATTCCGAATACGGTCATTTTTTCGCCGTCCGATTACGGCGAGCTTATGAACTGTCTTGAAAGAGCGCTGTATCATACAAAGGGAATAGCCGCCGTGCGTTATCCCAAGGGCAGGGGAAAAAACGAAAAACGCAAAGAATACAAGGATTTTCTCTTTGAAGAAAAAGGCTCCGATATTCTGGCTGTTACCTACGGAAGAATTTCCGACGCGCTGTTTGATAGGGATATAATCTGCGATAAACTCCGGCTTATAAAAATATTTCCCATAGAAAGTGGAATAATAAAATTATGCGGAAAATACAAAAAAATAATTTTCTTTGAAGAGGGAATAAGATCGGGCGGAATAGGAGAACATCTTCTTTCTGAGATCTCGGAAAACGGATTTTCGGGAACATTCAGAATCCGCGCGATAAACGGAAATGTTCCGCAGTCGGATATCGGCTCCGCGCTTCATAAGCTCGGTCTTGACAAAGCGGGCATGAAAAAGGCGGTTGAGGACTTATCCCATGAGACTTGATGAATTTCTTGTAAAAAAACATTTTGTAAGCAGCCGTGAAAGAGCAAAGGAACTTGTGAAAAACGGTTCCGTGAATATTAACGGAAAAACTGCTTCAAAGCCTTCGGCGAATGTCTCGGGAGATGAAAAAATCGAAATTACTTCGGAGACTTTAAAATATGTCGGCAGGGGAGGACTTAAACTCGAAAAAGCCCTGTCGGTTTTCAGAATTTCTCTTGAGGGCAGAAAATGCGCGGATTTCGGTGCTTCCACGGGAGGCTTTACCGACTGTATGCTCCAAAACGGCGCGGCGGAGGTTTATGCCGTGGACGTCGGACACGGACAGCTTCACCATTCGCTCGCAAGCAATAAAAGAGTTCATAATATCGAGGGACTTAATATAAGAGAAATATCTGCGCCCGATCTAAAAGGAAGCGTATCGTTTATCGGCTGCGACCTTTCTTTCATTTCGCTGAAGCTCATTCTTCCGAATATCCGCGATTCGCTCGATGAGGACGGCGAAGCGGTCATTTTAATTAAACCTCAGTTTGAAGCGGGAAGAGAAAATATCGGCAAAAACGGAATAGTTAAGTCGGAAAAAATTCATGTGCGCGTTCTTGAGGATATTTCAAGGGAGATAAGTTTTGTCGGGTTAATCCTTTGCGGACTGGATTTTTCTCCTGTTGCCGGAGGATCGGGAAATATAGAATATCTCGCGCATATTTCAAAAAATAAAAATGCGGATATCAAAGGCTTTGATATAAAAAGCACCGTGAAAAACGCTTTTGAAAAACTTTAAAGGAATGATAAAAAATGACGGCTGCCGTTTTACCGAATTTCGATAAGACCAACGCGGTGATAACCGCGGGAAAAGTATGCGATATTCTTCATAATATGGGAATGGAAATTATCACGGACGAAAGATTTTCCTATAACTGCAAAAAGCTCGGATATGCGGTTCTGACCGACGCCGATTCCGCCGTGAAAAACGCCGATGTCGTTATTGTTATAGGCGGCGACGGAACTATCCTTGAACATTCGTCCGCCGCTGCGCGCTATAATAAGCCTCTTCTCGGAATAAACGTCGGAAGACTCGGATTCATGGCTTCAATGGAGACGGACGAACTGTATGACCTCTCAAAGCTTGTAAGCGGAGATTACGTCACTGAGGAAAGAATGATGCTTGACGGCACCCTGATCTCCGCTGACGGACAGACGGGAAAATACACGGCACTCAACGACATCTGCATATCGGAGTCTTACGGCAGACTTACTGATTTTGAAATATCCATAAGCGAGCATACCGTAAGCACAATAAGAGCGGACGGACTGATTTTTGCCGCTCCCACAGGCTCCACGGCGTATTCTCTTTCGGCGGGCGGACCCATTTCGGAGCCTACCTTGGAGTGCATTGAAATGACTCCGCTTTGTCCCCAGTCGCTTTCCTCGCGGACGATCCTGTTCTCGCCGAAGCATGAGCTTCTGGTAACTCACGGGATGTCGGGAGAAAAAGTCCATGTGACGGTTGACGGACGCGATATGGGAAAATTTACCCGAGAAGACAGGCTGATTATTTCGCGTTCCGAAAAGACGCTGAAGCTTATTGACGTAAACGGATTTTCTTTTTTTGACGCGGTGAATAATAAACTTATGCGCTCGATAAAATAATAGACCTCCTCGTAAAACCGGCGCCGGCGGTCTGCGTTGTCATCCCGGCACTGCGGCGAAATCTTTCGCCATCAGCCGCAATCCGGTTTCCGAAGAGGTCTGATAAAGGAGAATCGTCTTGAATAAATCCTACAGACATAATAAAATACTCGAAATAATAAATTCAAGGAACGTTTACAGACAGGACGACCTTAGAGAAATTCTCGAAAGCGAGGGAATAATTGTTACGCAGGCAACTCTGTCGAGAGATATGAAAGAGCTTGGTATCAGGAAAATCTCCGACGGTACGGGAAATCAGAAATATGCCGCTGCGGATAAAGCTATTCCCGAAATGCCGCTTATTGTCCGCGAATCGGTTATTTCCACAGATCATTCCGGAAGCATTGTGGTTTTCAGATGTCACATCGGAACTGCTCAGGCGGTGTGCGCGGCGATAGACAGACTTAACTTCTTTGATTCTCTCGGAACAATAGCGGGAGATGATACGATTTTTATGCTCATGCGAAGCGAAAAAAGCGCGGAGAAGTTTTCCCGCGACTTTAACAAGCTTCTGTGACATAATACCGGCCGCTGCAGCAAATCAAACGCGTCTTTGGTCGGAATAACCGCATATCGTAATTTTCCGACCGTTGCCCCGTGATTTGCAGCAGCGTTCGGTATAAAAGAGGAATATTATGCTAAAGGAACTTTATATTAAAAATCTGGCTGTGATAAGCGAGGCTGTTATCCCTTTTACCGATTCGTTCAATGTGTTTACGGGAGAAACGGGAGCGGGAAAATCCATTCTTATAAACGGAATCAACGCCGTGCTGGGACAGAGAGCAACAAAGGATGTCGTCAGGGCGGGCTGTGAAAAGGCTGTGATAACGGCGCTTTTTACGGAACTTTCCCCAAAAGTGACCGAAAAGCTTGATGAACTCGGAATCTCTCACGATGATAACCAGATAACTCTCACAAGAGAGATAAGCTCGGACGGCGGGAGCATTGCAAGGGTAAATTCCCGTGCCTCGACTGTATCGGTACTCCGTGATATCGGGGAGCTTCTTGTAAATATTCACGGTCAGCACGATAATCAGGTGCTGTTAAATCCCGAAAAGCATATTGATATCTTGGATAATTTCGCCTGCCTTGAAGAGGATATCGCGGATTATCATAAAAGCTTCGTGAATTTGCAGGAGGTGTCGAGAAAATTAAAACGCCTTGCCGATGAGGACAGGGAAAGGAGACTCCGCGAGGAAATTATCCGCACGAAAATCAAAGAAATAGGCGGCGCAAAGCTAAGCACGGATGAGGATAAATACCTTGAAACGGAATATAAAAAAGCAATAAACGCTTACGATATTTCAAGGGCACTTTCAAATTCGTATCTTCTTTTGGACGGCGATGAGGAAAACACGGGAATATGCGAAAAAATCGATTCGATCATCGAAGAGTTATCTCCGTTTTCGGATACCCTTGAGGGTCTTGGCGAGCTTATTGACAGACTGAAAAATATCAGACCCGAGCTTTCCGATATCTCGTCCGAGCTTATCAGGGAAAACGACGGAATTGACGCCGACCCCGCAAGAATCGCCGAGATCTCCGAGCGGCTGGATATTGTCAATTCCCTGAAGAAAAAATACGGTCCCGAACTTTCCGATGTTCTGAAAGCATATGAGGAGGCTGTTTCGGAATCGGAAAAAATGGACAGCTTTTCGGACGAGATTGAAAAAACCGTAAAGGAACGCGAAAAGCTTCTTTCCGAGGTGTCGGAAAAAGCAAAACGACTTTCCGAACTCAGACAAAAAGCAGGAGAAAGATTTTCGTCAAGGATAGAAGAAGAGCTGTCGTTTCTCGATATGTCGGGAGTGAAGATATCCGTTTCCTCAGTGAGAGGAAAACTCACGGGAAAAGGTATGGATACGATAGAATTTCTTATCTCGACCAACAAGGGCGAGGGAATGAAGCCTCTTTCAAAGATCGCTTCGGGCGGCGAGCTTTCAAGAATAATGCTCTCTCTTAAAAATGTTATCGCCGACAAGGACGATATACATACGCTGATCTTCGATGAAATAGATACGGGAGTCAGCGGAAGAGCAGCGCAGAAAATAGGCTGCAAGCTTTGCGAGGTATCGCGTAACCGTCAGGTTTTGTGCGTAACTCATCTTGCGCAGATGGCTTCGATGGCGGATAATCATCTGCTTATCGAAAAACGTTCCGACGGCGAAAGAACTTATACGCAGATACGTACTCTCGCCCCGGACGAGAAAAAATACGAAATCGCACGTATTACAGTCGGCGACAATATCACCGATACGGCGCTTAAAAACGCCGAGGAAATGTTAAAGTCAGCCGAAAAAATCAAAAAAAGACAGGAGTAAAAAAAATGCCGGTAAAATTAAAAAAAGAAAAAATATGCGAAGGCGCGTTCTATACCGAGATCATAGACAAGCGCTTCAAAACAAACACTCTTTATATTAATCTTTCGGTGAAGCTCGATAAGGAAGCTTCTCCGGCGTATTCGCTCATCATCGATATTCTTCATGCTTCAAATGAAAAATATCCGTCTATCACAGCAATGAACAGAAAGCTGTATTCGCTTTACGGCGCGGGAATACACTGTTACGTATTCAAGCAGGGGGATTATCAGGTGCTGTCTCTCGCGTCTGACTCCATAGCCGACAGATATACTATCGGCCGCGAGACGATAAGCGGCGAGGTCATAGATATACTGCTTGACTGTCTCACAAAACCTGTTCTCGATAACGGACTTTTTCCCGAAAGCGAGTTTTCTCTCCGCAAGCGGGAGCTTCTGGATGATATCGACGGAAGAATAAACGATAAACGCGGCTACGCCGTTATGCGCGCAGCGGAAACGATATTTAAGGGCGAAAGCGCCGAAAATCCATGCGACGGAAAAAGAGAATACGCCGAAAAAATTACGAACGAAAGTGCTGTTACGTATTATAAGAAACTCCTGAAAACGGCATATATCGACGTTATTTTTTCGGGAAACGCAATTTCCGCCGAGGATAAGGAAAAGGTATTCAAAAGAATTCGTTCTCTCGACAGAGAATGTTCGGGCGAGCCGCAAATCGAAAAATCTCCCTTGAAGAGTACGCCCGAATATGTGACGGAAAAAATGGATGTCGCACAGTCAAAAGCTGTCATGGCGTTCAAATATTCGTATGAGAACAAGTATGCGGTGAAGCTTATGTCTGTGATATTCGGAGGAACGCCGTTTTCGCTTCTGTTTGAAAACGTCAGGGAAAAGCTTTCTCTCTGCTATTACTGTGCGGTCTCGAATCATACGAAAAAAAAGGTGATTGTCGTTGACAGCGGAGTGGAGCATAAAAATACAGACGCCGCAGAAAAAGAAATTATACGTCAGCTTGAAGAAATCAAGAACGGAGGATTTTCCGAAGAGCTTATAAAAAACTCGGTGCTTTATCTCACGGGAGCGCTCAAATCAGCGTATGACAGTCCTTCCGCACTTGCCGATTGGTATCTGAAGGAGCGCTTCGATGAAATGGGAAGCCCCGAAGATATGATACGCTCTCTTGAAAAGGTAACTAAGGAAGAAATTATCGACGCGGCAAAAAGTCTTTCGCTCGATACGGTTTATGTTCTCACGGGAAAGGATGAAGAATAATGCACGAGGAATTTAAAAAGATCATAAAAAACGAACGCGTCGATGAAAAATATTCGCTTTACGATCACCCGTCGGGTTTGCGGATATGCATTTCAAGAATGGAAGATTACAGTTCTTCCTATGCGCTTTTCGGTACAAAATACGGTTCGGTGAACACTACCTTCAAAACTAAAAAAGACAATGATTTCGTGACTGTTCCGAACGGGATAGCGCATTATCTCGAACATAAGCTTTTTGAAAACGAGGACTGCGATGTCTTTCAGCTTTACGCCAAAACGGGTGCTTCGGGAAACGCTTACACGAGCTTTGACAGAACATGCTATCTGTTTAACACGGCGCAGAATTTCGGAGATTCTCTGAAAATTCTTCTTGATTTCGTTCAGAAGCCCTATTTCACGGAAGAAACCGTCGCAAAGGAACAGGGGATAATCGGACAGGAAATAAAAATGTACGATGATAACCCCGACTGGTGCGTTTTCTTCAATATGCTGGAGGGACTTTATAAAAATAATCCCGTAAGAATAAATATCGCGGGAACGGTCGAATCCATTTCGCATATCACTCCCGAACTTTTGTACCGATGCTATTATTCGTTTTATAATTTGCAGAATATGGTGCTGTCCGTTGCGGGAGACGTAAATGAGGACGAAATACTCAAAATATGCGATGAACATCTCATTCCGAACGAGGATATGGAGCTTCGGTGCACTTTTCCCGATGAGCCTTATGAAGCGGTGCAGTCGGTCGTGAAGAAAAAAGCGGAGGTCGCAATGCCGCTTTTTAATCTCGGATACAAATGCGGGGCGATAAACGGTATCGAAGCATTAAGAGCATATGTTGCCGCTGATATAGCAATGGGACTCCTTGCGGGAAAATCGAGCGATTTTTATAAGGAATTATACGACGGCGGACTTATCAACTCTTCCTTTGGAACGGAGGTATTCAGCGGGGACGGGTTCTTTGCGCTTATTTTCGGCGGCGAATCGCATGACCCCGAAAAGCTGTCCGAGGTTATAAGACAGGAGATCACACGAAAAAAGCAGACGGGCTTTGAAAAAGAACAGTTTGAAATAGTAAAAAAATCGTATTACAGCTCTCTTATCAGACAGCTTAATTCTCCCTCAAGCGTAGCGACGACAATGCTGAACCGTACAATGAGCGGTCTTACCGCATATGACGAGATCGAAATTGCCGCAAATATATCTCTCGATGAGGTGAACGCGGCGCTCGGCAGGTTTTTCAATGAAAAAGCGTCCTGTCTGTCCGTTGCCGAACCTAACGAAAGAGGGTGAAAACTATGGAACAGCTTGGGTCGCTCCCGCTTGACAGGATAACATTTCCGTATCTCGGAATAGAGCTTGATGTAAAAAGCGTCTGCTTTACGATCGGAAATTTCGAGATAAAATGGTATGGAGTGATGATCGGGATAGGTCTGCTTTTAGCGCTGAAATACTGCTTCTCAAAGGTAAAGAATTTCGGCATTGACGGCAGCAAGGTGATCGATACGGTTTTTGCGGGAATGATCGGCGGGATAATCTGTGCGAGAGTGTATTATCTGATTTTTCATCATGACAATATTTACACGATAGGAGACGTTTTCAATATAAGAAAAGGCGGACTTGCAATTTACGGCGGTATTATCGGAGCGTTCCTTTTCGGGATTATTGTCGCGAAAAAGGAAAAGATACGTATTCTGCCGCTTATTGATCTTGCGGGAATGGGATTCCTTATCGGTCAGGGAGTCGGCAGATGGGGAAATTTCTTCAATCACGAGGCTTTCGGAATGAACACGTCTCTTCCGTGGGGAATGTCAAGCGGAAGGATCCAAAGTTATCTCGCATATAATCAGGCGGATATTTTCGCAAAGACGGGTATAACGGTTGATCCGTATCTTCCCGTTCACCCGTGCTTTCTGTATGAGTCTTTGTGGTGTCTTTTAGGATTTTTGCTGCTTCATTTGTATATGAAAAAGCGCCGTTATGACGGAGAAATGTTCCTGATGTACATCTGCTGGTACGGATTTGAGAGAATGTTTGTCGAGGGACTTCGAACGGATAGCCTGTATTTAGGCTCTGTAAGGATATCCCAGGTGCTTGCCGCGTGTCTTTTCGTTATCTCGCTTATTCTTCTTGTGTATTTCAGAGTGAGATTCAGTAAACGCGGTTACCCCGTGCTGTACGTAAACACGGAGGAATCAAAGGAAATTCTCCGAAGAGCCGCCGAAGCCGAAAAAGCAGAGGAAGAAAGAATCAAAAACAAAAAGAATAAAACACGCGAATTATCGGCAGACGAAAAAATAATCGACGATGATGAAAATGAAAATACAGGAGGAAATGAAAATGGCACGGATAATTGACGGCAAGGCAGTTTCGGCAAAGGTAAAGGAGGGCGTCAGGAAAGAAATTGAAACGCTCAGGGCAAAGGGAATCCACGCGGGACTCGCGGTTGTGATAGTCGGGGATAATCCCGCGTCGAGAGTTTACGTGAATAACAAGAAAAAAGCCTGCGCGGAGGTCGGGATTGAATCCTATGAGTACGCTCTTGCCGAGGATACGACCGAAGAAGAGCTTCTTTCTCTCGTGAAAAAACTGAATTCCGATGAAAATGTGGACGGGATATTGGTTCAGCTTCCTCTTCCGAAGCAGATAAACGAAACTGCGGTAATAAATTCTATTCGCCCCGAAAAGGACGTTGATGCTTTTCATCCCGAAAACGTGGGACATATTATGATAGGCGACTATAAATTTCTTCCCTGCACTCCTGCCGGAATAATGGAGCTTATCAAGGAAACCGGAACGGATATCACGGGAAAAAAATGCGTTGTCGTAGGCAGAAGCAATATAGTGGGAAAGCCTATGGCTATGCTTCTTCTCCACGCAAACGGAACGGTTACCGTTTGTCATTCAAAGACGAAAAATCTTGCGGATATCTGCAAAGAGGCTGATATTCTCGTGGCTGCGGTCGGCAGGCGTGATTTCATCACGGGCGATATGGTCAAGGAGGGCGCTGTTGTTATCGATGTGGGAATGAACCGCAATGACGAGGGGAAGCTCTGCGGTGACTGCAAATATTCCGAGTGTGCCGAAAAAGCGGGATACATAACTCCCGTTCCGGGCGGAGTGGGTCCCATGACCATTGCAATGCTTATGAAGAATACTCTTACCGCGGCAAAATCGAAGGTGAAATAAAAAGAATCCGCCGATTATTAACGATGAAAAACGGACTGACACAGAGTGTGCCGGTCCGTTTTTCGTCAGAATCATTTAATTGTGATCTTCTGTCCGTCCGATGAAATTACAGTTTCCTCAAAAAGCTTTTTTATATCCTTATCGTAAAAGCCCGGATTTTTCATCGCGGGACTGTAATGCGTGAGCCACAGCTTTTTTGAATGTGAATCCGACGCGATTTTCGCCGCCTGTGAAAAGACCATGTGGCGCTTTTCTTTCATTTTGGGGATATATTCATCTCCGCCGTACATTCCCTCGCAGACGAGAAGATCGGAATTCTCCGAAAATCTGATAAGATCGTCAAAGTAAACCGTGTCGGTGATATAGGTAATCTTTAACGGTTCGCGGTTTTGCGGGCAAATGTCCGAGGTCGTAATAATTTTCCCGTCAAAAGAAATATCCTCTCCTCCGTGAAGCTGTTTCCAGAATTTTACGGGGATATTCAAAGCTTTTGCCTTTTCGGGATCAAACACGGGCAGTCTCTTTTCAGTGAAGCTGTATCCGAGACAGGGGATTCTGTGGCGAAGCGGGAACGACTTAATTACCGTATTTTTCCATTTGCAGGAAAACTCCGTTTCTTCCTTTGCGGAAAGCTCCGTAAACTCAACTTCAAACGGAATTTCAGGGCATACCGTGATAAGATTTTTTAATATATACGACGCTTTTTCGGGGCAGTAGATTTTCATGGGCGATGTTTTTCCGCAGTTTCCCGCTGAAAGCAAAAGTCCCGGAAGTCCGGTGCAGTGATCGGCATGAGCGTGAGTTATAAGAATCGTATCAAGTCCCGCAAGCTTGCAGGATGCTTTTGAGAGCGCGATCTGCATTCCCTCTCCGCAGTCGATGAGGAGTGAGGAGCCGTCCTTCGAGACGAAAAGCCCGGTCAAAAATCTGTCGGGAAGGGGCATCATTCCGCCCGTTCCCGCGAGAGTTACTTCAAACATTTATTCACCTTTACTTAATAAGTTCAACAATAATTTCATTCGATACAAGCGCGCCTTTATCGGTAAGAGAGATTCTTCCGTCATTTTCAAAAAGAAACCCCGCCTTTATCAGCGAAGCGGCGCGTTTTTTTATTTTTTCCGAAAAAGAAAACTCATCGGGATCGATTCCGTTTGAAATACGAAGATTAAGCATCAGCCTTTCTTCCTCGTCAAGCGGGTTTTTCTCGGAAATAATTTCAGTCTGATATTTATCAGTTATAAATTCCTCTGTTTTTTTGGGAACAAAAAATCTTTTCCCGCCGAAGCAGGAGTGAGCCGCGGGGCCTATTCCGATATAATCCCCGCACAGCCAGTATTTCAGGTTATGCTTACATTCAAACCCTTTTTTTGCGAAATTTGATATCTCATATCTTTCAAAGCCGTTTTTTTCGAGGTGATCGCAGACGAGCAGATACATATCCGCAAGCTCTTCATCGTCCGCGCAGTGTTTTATAAGTTCCCGATTTTTTGAAAGAGGAGTGTTTTCTTCGATTTTCAGCATATACGCCGAAATGTGCGTGAGCGGAAGAGAAACAAGCCTTCGCAGAGTTGCCGAAAGCGTTTTCTCCGTCTGAAAGGGAAGTCCCTCCATTATATCCGCAGAGATGTTTTCTATTCCCGAATTACAGATATCCCCGATACATTTTACGGCTCTTTCCGAATCATGTATTCTTCCGACCGCTTTTAATTCTTTGTCGTCAAGTGACTGGATGCCTACGGAAAAACGGTTTATTCCCGCGCTTTTAAATCCTTTTATTTTATCCGCCGTCACGGTATCGGGATTACATTCCATGGAAATTTCAGCGTTTTCGGAGAGTTTCGGCACCGAAAGAATTCTTTCGGTCTGAGACGGACTTAAAAGCGTGGGAGTTCCTCCGCCGAAATAGACCGTATCCGCCGTGATATCGTATCTTTTCAGATTTCGTATCACGGCGGATACGTATTTTTCTTTTGTGCTTTCGTCCGCGGGGGCGGAATAAAAATCACAGTAGGAGCATTTTTTCACGCAGAATGGAACATGGATATAAATTCCGATCATTATTTTAATACTGCCTTGTGGAAAACCTTTTTGCCCTTTTTGATTATTGCTTCATTACTTAAATCAATTTTAGCGGCGGGGTCGGTGATTTTTTCATCGTTTACGGAAATTCCCCCTTGGATAACAAGGCGTTTTGCCTCGCTTTTTGAGGGAACAAGTCCTGTTTTCGCGAGAAGATCGAGAATGCCTATTTGTCCGTTTTCCGTATCTGCGGCGGGAATTTCGGTAGACGGCATATCGTCGCTGCTGCCGCTGCCGCCGAAAATACTCTTTGCGGCTGAAAGACATTTATCCGCTTCTTCTTTTCCGTGAACAAGCTCTGTAAGGCTGTATGCGAGCTTTTCCTTTGCAAAGTTCAGAGCCGCGCCCTCGAGAGTTTTCTCCATTTCCTCGATTTCCTCAACGGGGATAAAGGTAAGCATTTTCAGGCATTTTATAACATCGGAGTCGTCAACGTTTCTCCAGTACTGGAAGAAGTCGTAGGGAGAGGTTTTTTCGGGGTCGAGCCAGACTGCTCCGCTGACGGTCTTGCCCATTTTCTTTCCCTCGGAATTTAAAAGCAACTGTATTGTCATTGCGTGAGCGTCCTTGCCGAGCTTTTTGCGGATAAGCTCCGTACCGCCGAGCATATTTGCCCACTGGTCATCGCCGCCGAACTGCATATTGCAGCCGTATTTTCGGAAAAGCATATAAAAGTCGTAGGACTGCAGTATCATGTAGTTGAATTCAAGGAAGGTGAGTCCGCGTTCCATTCTTTGCTTATAGCACTCAAAGGTGAGCATTTTGTTTACCGAGAAGCAGGCGCCGACTTCCCGCAGTACTTCGATGTAGTTGAGGTCAAGCAGCCAATCGGCGTTGTTGACGATAATTGCCTTTCCCTCGGAAAAGTCGATGAATCGGGACATCTGCTTTTTAAAGCACTCCACATTGTGGTCGATAGTTTCCCCGGTCATCATTTTGCGCATATCGGTTTTTCCCGAAGGATCGCCTATCATGGCTGTTCCTCCGCCGATAAGGACGATAGGCTTATTTCCCGCCGCCTGAAGTCTTTTCATAAGACAGAGAGCCATAAAATGTCCGACGTGCAGGCTGTCTGCGGTGGGATCAAAGCCGATGTAGAACGTTGCTTTTCCCTCGTTTATCATATTTCCGATCTCGTTTTCGTTCGTTACCTGCGCGATAAGACCGCGTCTTGTGAGTTCTTCGTATAAAGTCATTTGAATTTCTCCTTTTATTTCAGTAAAAAAATTAATGATAAATTATTTTATAAAGCATGAAATCAAAAAAACGATCTCATTATTACCACGACCTTTCATTCCTTTTTGTTTTTTGAACATTTATAAGCCATGTAAAAGAAAAATGCGGCAAGCAACAGCCATATTATCATAAGTTTCTCTCCTTTCGGCGTATTTTTTACATCAGTATTTCCGAATGAAAATATTTTTAACGAATAAAAAAGCCTCCGACATAAGTCAGAGGGCGAATTATCGCGGTACCACCTCGTTTTACGGGAAAAATCCCGCCTTTGCGGACTGTAACGTGTCCGCATTACGTGATTCGTTACTTTCGTTTCACGAATCCTGCTCGGGAATGTATATTGAGCGCCGTCTTTGCTTTCTCGCATCAGCCGAAAGCTTTCTGAAAAAGATAGGGCGTTTTTCTTTCCGTCACCGCATTTGATATTATATAAACAGAATATACCATATATTTGCGGTTTTGTCAAGTACCAGAAGTATAAATTTTATTGCTGATTTTTTAGATTTTTTATAATAAAGTGAAATTGTCAATATCTCTTGACACATTTTTCTCAAAATTTGAAAATCAAGAGGAAGTGTTTTC
>CAZCUQ010000014.1:0-28110 GCA_964501705.1 uncultured Ruminococcus sp.
TGAAATTGATTTTCGTGATAGTAAACGAGATTAAAATTATTTTAAAATTTTGTCAGAATATATGAAAAATTAAAAAATATTTGTAAGAATTCCCAAACTTTTTAGTATTTTATTTATTTTGTCCTAAAACACTTGACAAATGTCAAAAGATTATGTATAATATAAACATCAAAGGAAAACAGATTCGGGTTTAAAGACAGTAAGTATCTTTGATAAATTCAGACAGTTTCATTACTTTTTCTCTTTTTTTCACAGCAGCGGGGCGGTTTGTGTTATGCAGACCGCCTTTCTGTTTGATTATTTTGAAAAAACTAAATTGTAACTTGATAAAATACATATAATATTGTATAATAGTAAGTAAAGGTATTTTTTTGCTGTGAAAGGAACTGATTGTATGTGCGGATTTGCAGGATTTACAGGCAGAATAGACGACGCCGGCCGCGTTTTAAACGATATGATGGACAGAATACGTCACCGCGGTCCCGATTCCGACGGAAAATATATTGATAATGATATTTCTCTGGGATTTCGCCGTCTCAGTATCATAGATATTTCTTCTTCGGGAGATCAGCCTATCTTTAATGAGGATAGGACTAAGGTGCTTTTGTTCAACGGAGAAATCTATAACTTTCAGAAAATCAGAGAAGAGCTTATCAAAAAAGGACATATCTTCAGGACGAAAACCGACTCGGAGGTGCTTATGCACGGCTACGAGGAATACGGAGAGGGACTCCTGAACAAGCTTCGCGGAATGTTCGCGTTTGTGATATGGGACAGCGTCGCAAAGGAACTTTTCGGAGCGCGGGATTTCTTCGGAATAAAACCCATGTACTATGCGCGTATGGGAGATACTTTCATGTTCGGTTCGGAGATAAAATCTTTTCTCGCTCATCCGAAATTCAAAAAGGAGCTTAATACAAACGCTCTTGAAAGCTATCTGACATTTCAGTATAATCCTTTAAGCGAGACATTTTTCCGTAACGTATATAAGCTTCCCGCCGCGCATTATTTCAAATATAAAGACGGACGTCTTTCGGTCAAACGTTACTGGGATATCCGTTTCAACGAGGACGGAACTCCCGATATGGACGGCTGGGTAAACGAAATATCGGAGGTTTTCAAAAATTCCGTTACCGCGCATAAGATATCCGATGTCGAAGTCGGGAGCTTTCTTTCGAGCGGCGTGGATTCAAGCTACGTTGCAAGTATCGCAAACGTCGACAAGACATTTACGGTAGGCTTCGGCGAGGACGAAAAATACAACGAGATAGGCTGGGCAAAAGAATTTTCCAAATATATCGGAAAAGAAAACATCAGCCACGTCATTACTCCCGAAGAATACTGGGAGCATATCCCGAAGATACAGTATCATCTTGACGAGCCCCTTGCCGATCCCTCCTGCATCGCCCTTTATTTCGTGTGCAGAGAAGCGTCAAAATACGTCAAGGTCGTGCTTTCGGGAGAGGGCGCAGACGAGATATTCGGCGGATATAACGTTTATAAGGAGCCTCTTGCCGCTCCCGCATATAAGGCTCTTCCAAGACCGATAAGACGCGGGATAGGAAATATAGCTTCAATGCTTCCCGCGAAAAGGGGAGTGAACTTCCTCGTCCGCAACGGCAAGGATATCGAGGAGAGATTCATAGGAAACGCCTATATGTTCTCCGAAAAGGACAGAAAAAAACTCCTTAAAATAAAGACGGATTCGCCCGACGCAATGGAGATCACCCGTCCTTTTTACGAAAAAGTCAAGGATAAGGATACCATTACGAAAATGCAGTATCTCGATCTTCATCTCTGGATGACAGGGGATATTTTGCTGAAAGCCGATAAAATGTCAATGGCAAATTCATTGGAGCTGAGAGTCCCTTTTCTTGATAAGGAAGTAATGTCTGTCGCGGAAAAGATACCCGTGAAATACAGAGTCAGCACAGAGAATACAAAGCTCGCTCTTCGCAAGGCGGCTCTTAAAGCGGCTCCTCCGAAAACGGCAAATAAAAAGAAGCTGGGTTTTCCCGTTCCGATAAGAGTATGGCTCAAGGAGGATAAATACTACAACATAGTAAGAAATACCTTTGAATCCGACGCCGGCAGGAAATTCTTCGACACAGATATGCTCATTAAGCTGATGGACGATCACAGAGCGGGAAAATACGACAACAGCAGGAAGATCTGGACTGTATATGCTTTCCTTGTATGGTACGGGGTATATTTTGAAAACAAAAAGGAAACGGCTTGAATTTGAAAGGATGTGTTTTCTATGAAGAAAAGAAAAATCATCGCGGCACTTATGTCTTTGATCATGTCAGCCTCTGTATTTACGGGCTGCGGCGATACAGCCGGAACCGAAAACATTTCCGTGACGGAGATTTCCTCCGATTCTTCCGAGGAGATAACCGAAAAGGAGACGGAATCGGAAAAATCAGAATCGGAATTCTTTAACGATGAATACGACCCGTTCGCGGAGGATTATGATCCTTACGGAAACGGCGGGGGATATGTGAAAACCGATGCCGGAAAAAGCGCAGGTTTATCCGAGACTGAAACGGAATCGCAGTCCGCCGAAGCGTTATCCAACAGCGCGGAAAGCAAATCCGGCAATAAATCGGATAAACAAACCGATAAGACGGAAAGCTCTGATTCAAAGGATGTCTCGCTGGAAATAAATAATTCCAATTCGTGGAACGACGGCAAAAATGATTTTTCTCAGATAGATGTAAATGTAAAAAATAATTCGGATAAGACCCTGAACGGCTGGACTGTCACGATAAACGCGGGAAAGAATTCTTCCGTCGAACAGTCCTGGGGCTGCGAGATTTTGGAAAAGGACGGAGTATATACGATAACTCCCGCAAACTACAATTCAGATATAGAATCGGGACAGTCGGGTTCGTTCGGGATAATATTCAAAAATCCCGATAAAATAACCAAAGACAAGGCAAGCGTAAAATCGGGAGGATTTTCCGCATCTGCTGATATGAGTAATAACAATAATAATAACAATAATAATAACGGCTCCCCCGTAGATCCGAATACGGGCAAGGCTCATGAGGAAAGAGATATCCCGAAGCCCACGACAAACGATTGGTTACATACGGACGGAAGCAGGATACTTGACAGCGAGGGACGCGAAGTGTGGCTCACGGGAATAAACTGGTTCGGCTATAACACGGGAACAAATACTTTTGACGGTCTTTGGACGTGCGATCTGGAAACTTCTATAGACGAGATCGCAAATCACGGCTTTAATCTGTTAAGAATCCCGATCTCTTCCGAGCTGATAAAAAAATGGTCGGAGGGAGAATATCCCACTGCGAATTTCAATCAGGCGACAAATTATTATCTTGTCGGAATGAACAGTCTTGAGATCTTCGATTACGCTGTTTCGCTCTGCCGCGCCGACGGAATAAAGATAATGATCGATATCCACTGTGCCGATACCGACGCTTCGGGACACACGAAGCCCATGTGGTACGGCGACAGGATAACCGAAAAGGATTATCTCGATTCCCTCGCCTGGATAGCAGACAGATATAAAAAGGACGATACAATAATTGCCTATGACCTTGAAAACGAGCCTCACGGAAAACCGAATGAAAATCCGAGAGCAAAATGGGATAACTCCAAGGACAGCGACAACTGGAAATATGTTGCCGAAAAAGCCGCGAAAAAAGTCCTTTCAAAAAATCCGAACGTTCTCGTTATGATCGAGGGAATTGAAATTTACCCCAAAGATATAAAGACAAACGGTGATTTTTCATCTGTGAATTCGGACGATTATTATTTCAACTGGTGGGGAGGAAACCTGCGGGGAGTAAAGGATAATCCGATCGAACTCGGCAAATACAATAATAAGATAGTATATTCTCCGCACGATTACGGTCCGACGGTTTACGAACAGCCGTGGTTCAAGGGAGATTATACGGAGGAGAGCCTTATCGACGAGGTATGGTATGACAATTGGTTCTATATACAGGATGAGGATATCGCGCCGCTGCTTATCGGCGAGTGGGGCGGATTCATGACAGAGCCGAATCTCAAATGGATGACGTATCTCAGAGATTTTATCAAGAAAAACAGGATAAACCATACTTTCTGGTGCTTCAACGCCAATTCGGGCGATACGGGAGGACTTGTCAAGGACGATTTCGTCACATGGGACACCGAAAAATATAATTTCGTCAAGGAAGTATTGTGGCAGCAGGACGGAAAATTTGTCGGTCTCGACCATGACATTCCCTTAGGCGATAACGGCATAACTCTTTCGGAAGTAAAGAATAAATAAATACAAGGTCCGCCGCGCTTTTTGCGCGGCGGATCGATTAATACAAAGCTTTTACAAAAACTCGGGATATAACAGTGAGGATAAGACGGCGTTTATAAAATGGCTGTGAAAATAGTAATGATTTCGTATTGCAAAAAATGACAAATAATGCTGTAAATTGTTGAAATGTGATATTTAATTTTAACATAGACTTGTTTTTTATATTATGATATAATAATTGTTGTGATTTGATCCTCCCGCAAAAACGTTTAATGGGAGAATTTCGGTATATGATTTTTGCTCAGTCAACTTTTATATATTTGTTTTTGCCGATTGTGCTTCTTGTTTATTTTATTCTTTCGGGGAATAAGCTCCGCAACAGATTCCTTTTGGCGGCGAGTCTGTTTTTTTATGCTTTCGGGCAGCCTGCGGCGTTTCCCGTGATACTTCTGTCGATACTTGCAAATTACGCTGCGGGAAGACTGATGACGAATAAAAGCAAGAAAATATATCTGACTCTTTCCGTGATACTGAATATCGGGCTTTTGTTCGTATATAAATATCTCGGATACGTTCTTTCGCTTTTCGGAGTGAAAACGGAAATACTTTCTGCGGCGGGAATATCCTTTTTTACGTTTCAGTCGATGTCGTATGTAATTGACTGTTACAGGGACGAAAAACTCATAAAGAAGAATATACTCGACCTTGCGCTTTACATATCATTTTTTCCTCAGCTCATAGCGGGACCTGTCGTGCGGTACGGCGATTTCGGGGAGCAGATAGAAAACCGCACTCATACTGCGGAAAAAACAGCTTTGGGAATAAGGCGTTTTTGCTTCGGATTTGCAAAAAAAGTCATTGTAGCAAATTCAGCGGCTCGTATGACCGATATGATTTTTTCGTCGGGCAGCGATTCGATCACACTGCTTGCGTCATGGACAGGCGCGTTATGCTATATGATACAGATCTATTATGATTTCAGCGGATATTCCGATATGGCTATCGGTCTGGGGAAGATCTTCGGATTTGATCTGCCCGAAAACTTTAATTTTCCGTTTGCCGCCTCTTCGATCTCGGATTTCTGGCGAAGATGGCATATCACGCTTTCATCGTGGTTCAGGGATTATCTGTACATTCCTCTCGGCGGAAATCGAAAAGGAAAGATTCGTACTGTCATAAATAAGTGGATAGTATTTTTATGCACGGGAATCTGGCACGGCGCGAATCTCACATTTGTTATCTGGGGAATAATTCACGGAGCGGCTATTAGCGTTGAGACAATGTTTTGCAAAAAGGAGAAAGAGAATAAAAACATCTTTTTTTCAGTACTTCAGCGGGCGATAACGCTCATGATAATTCTTCTCTCATTTGTAATTTTCCGTGCGGACAGCGTAACATACGCATTTTCATATATAAAGGGAATGTTTGTTCCGCACGAAAACGCCGCACTTAACGCGAAAATCTTAATGCTTGCCGACCCTCTTTTTATTGTCACAATGGTCGGAGGGATCATCTTTTCCGCTCCCGTGACGAAAAAAATGTATGAAAAAGCTTCGCGGATAAATGCGGACGCCGCCGAATATATTTCTTATATATTCGCGTCAGCGGCATTTGTGCTGTCGCTTCTCGTTCTTTCCGAGGGCGGATATAATCCTTTTATATATTTCAGGTTTTAGAATATGAAGAATACTGTCAGAAAAGCTTTTGCGGCGTTTTTTTTCGGAATATGCGCTTTTCCGTGCCTTTGCTTTCCTTTTTTCAAAGCGGGAAGCGGAAAAGGCGAAGAAGCACCCGAAGCGCCGCGGCTAATCAAAGATAACAAAATAAATGAAGATTATTCCGAGAATTTCGACAAATGGTTTTCTTATAATTTACCGTTTCGTAAAGAAAGCATCAGCGTGGCGGCGCGGATAAAGAACGACGTTTTTTCTTCGGGTTCCGAAAAGGTCACCGTCGGAAAAAGCGGCAGGCTTTTTTACTGTGATGAGGTCAGCGTTTACAGCGGCGCGGAAAAATTGTCGGAGCGGGAAATTATAGCAGCTTCAAGGTATCTGATGCTTTTAAATGAATACTGTGAAGAAAGAGGTATTGAATTTCTGTTTGCAGCGGCTCCCGATAAAGCGAATGTCTGCTCGGATTATCTTCCGTCGAGGATAAAAAGGTCAGAGGGACAATCCGACCTTGAAAAGCTTCAATCGCTGTTACAGTCGGGCGGAGTCAAATTCTGCAATGTTTCGGAGGCTTTCAAAGAGGACGCGGAGAAATACTATCTCAAAACGGATACTCACTGGAATAATCTCGGAGGTTTTTTCGCATGGCGGGAGATAATGAACTGTCTCGATACGCCGTATAAAACCTATGACGGCGCGGAGTATTCTTTTTCCGAGAAAATAACGGGGGATCTTGCGGATATGCTTTATCCTGTGAATACCCCGAAAGAATCTCAGGTAAAAATCGAAGCAGAGCTTAATTCGGATATTCGTTTTGTCCGCCCGCGTGAGGCTGACGGAAACCCGGATTTTGACAGTATTTTACAAAACGTCATGGGAAAAACGGAAAGAAATGATTTTCTCATTGAGACAAAATGTCCGTCAGCACAGGGAGGAAACGCCGTGATAAAGCGTGATTCCTTTGCCAGGGCAATGATTCCTTATTTTATCGACAACTTTAAATCAGCGTACATTACAAGAGCAGTGACTGTAAACGAATCGGAGCTTCGGGAAAAAGATATTTTTATTTA
The DNA here is from genome assembly GCA_964501705.1 of uncultured Ruminococcus sp. GTDB lineage: Bacteria > Bacillota > Clostridia > Oscillospirales > Ruminococcaceae > RGIG4694. The sequence continues at coordinate 7,005 of CAZCUQ010000014.1, forward strand.
CGAAATTGCCGAGAGAAATCTGAAGCTTATAACAAGCGAAACTCCCTATATTTCCGCTCCCGAAAGAGATGTTCCGACAGAGTCTGCAAATACTTGCACGGAGCTGTCTCTCGAAATTGACAAAAGCTGCGAAATGCCGTATATAAGCGGAATAATAAATTCTGCGGGATTCACGGAAAACATCGGCGCGGAAATAATTACAGTTCTTTCGGACGAGTACGCCTTTGAGGCTTATCCGAAAGGAGAATACGGCTTCGGCGCGTATATTCCGACAGAAAATATAAAAAGCGGAGAATATGACATAAGAATATTTGTAAACGGAACATATTCCGATGTTCTCGGAAAGCTTTCCGTGTGATTTTGAAAGGATATAAATATGTATGAAGCATAACAGTATATTTGCGGTGATTTTTGCGGCTGTTATTTTTTCATCGTGCGGAGAAACCGATGAGGTTTTACCGGAATCGGGAACCATAGGAACCGCAGCGGCAAATTCGGAAAGAGTTTCGGAGGAAATAACGGCTTCCGTAACGGAAACAATTACCGAAACATCTTCACAAACCGAAGAGGAAAAACGGACGGAAACCGTGACCGAATCATTGACAGAATCGGAAAAATCGACAGAAACAGCAACCGGGACAACGGCGGAAACCAAAACCCAAACCGAAATCGCGACAACGGCAGAAATCGTAATTTCTGCCGAAACTGCAACGGAAATCAAATCGGAGACAGAAACTTTGTTAAAATCCGAAACATCTTCCGTATCGGAAACGGAAAATTCAGATAATGATTTTTCGGAAGAATCCGCAGTAAAAATAATATATAACGGAAAATGCGTTTCGCTTGACGAAATTACCGATGTCAAAGAGTTTTTCGGCACTCCGTCGTCTCCCGCAATTTCGGCTCCGAGTTGTCTCGGCGAGGGAGAGGATATAGTGTATTTCTACGATGGATTTAACGTCACGGTATTTAAATCCGCGAACGGAAAAGAAAAGACAGTCGGAATAATTGTGACATCGGACAAAATACAAAATCCAAAAGGAATAAATGTCGGAGAAGACGAAAAAACGGCTCTCTCGGTTCTCGGAGACAGTTACTATGAAGAAAACGGTTGTTCCGTAAGCTTCTTTTCCGAAAACGGAATAATAACCGAGGTTGACTATAATATGTCCGTGTAAATTTTAAATTAAAAGGGTGCATACCGAAATGAATGAAAAATTTATTCGCAAAGCGGTTCTTATTGTTTTGATAATCACTTCTTTTTTCTTTTCTTTTGAAAAAGGAAGTCCGACAGCCTTTGAAGTATCGGCGGAAAGTGTGGACTGGACCAAATTAAAGCGAGAAGAAACCCTTCATCCAAAGGTTTTCGATATGGGAGGAGCGGCGGCAGTTTCCTTCGATAAGCTCGGCGATGATTACAGCTGTAAAATCAAGTACGAAAAAGACGGAAAACTTCATACGGTTGAATCGCAGACAAACGGATTTATATATATCAGCGATCTGGAAATGGGGAAAAACTATCACGCGGCGCTTTACTGGACAAACGGAACTTTTGTTCACAGTGAAAAATTAGACATCGTGCTTTCAAAAAGTGCTGAAAAAATCGTTTCCGTTAAAAAAACGTCAAATGGGAGCATTACCGTTTCATGGAAGAATTTCGCGCCGAATCAGACTTATGCGGTTTACAGACGTTCGGGAGATTCTCTTTCAAGGCTTGGAGAAACGACGAATACCGTCTTCACCGACAAGACTGTAAAGACCGGAAAGAACTATACTTATATCATCCGAGTAAAAAACAGCAAAAGCGGAAGTCCCGATGTTAAAACGGATATCGCAAAAACGTCAGCGATCCCCGCTCCCGAAGATGTATCTTCCGTACAGGCGGATATAGGCGGAGGTGTACTCAGCTGGAGTCCCTCCGAGGGAGCATCAGGGTATTATATATATAGGAAGAAGAGCGGACAAAACAAATATTCATATTATGAAACCGTCACGGGTCAGACATCCTGTTCCATTTCAAAAGATGATGATTACAGCTACGGTGTTATGCCATACGTCAAAAATCCCGATGGAAGCATCTCGAAGGGAAAGATCAAGAAAGCTGTTGTTTTTTCCTCCGTAATTACGGGATTTTTCGTTTCATATTCGGATTCCGATGCGGTTCTGAGGTGGAACAAGGCTTCGGAAAACGCCGAGTATCATATATATCTTTCATATTCAAAGACGGGAAAATACAAGCTTTTTTATTCAACAAAGGATAACTCGTACAGAATGAAGATCCCCACAGACGGCAAAACGAGATATTTCAGAATAATGTATACCGACGGAGATTTCAGAAGCGACTACAGCGAAAGCTGTGCGGTCAGCCCCGCAAAAAAAGTAAAGCTGTGCTATGACGTGAGTCTTATGTCAGAGCCGTCATGGGGCGGAACTAAGCTCTTAAATCTGAAAAAGGGCGCGGCAGCTGTCGTTTTCGGAAAGTCCGATGATTTCTACTGCTGTAATGTAAACGGGAAAAGCGGATATATATACGAAAGAGCCGTTGACGGGGGAGCGGAGCCGTCCTCCTCGGCGGTTAAGGAAAGCAATCTGAATGTATACCTTGACGATATACTTTTCAGAATAGGAACCTCTCCAAAAGCAATATGGAATTATGTAAACGCCATGAAATACACCGCCGCAAGAGCGGACAGCCGTGTGAAGGATGTTGGTTCTCTTGTCAGATACAGCGGGTCTCTTTCGGTAAATATGATAAAATACAAATCCGGCATATGCTATCATTATGCCGCGCTTTCGGCACAGCTTCTGAAAAGAGCGGGATACAGCGTAAAGCTTGCGTACTGCCCGCATAATAAAAGCGGGTTTCACTGCTACGCTTATGTTGAGATAAACGGTCAATGGCAGATATTTGACGCCTGCCGTCATGCTTACAATAACGCAGCGGGATATCTTCCCGTAAAAAGCACATATTTATCTATGAGAGGGCTTAATTCCTCAAAGGAACAGGTTTCGGATGTTCTCTGACGACTTGTTCTTCCGCGAGTGCTTAGGGACGGCAATATATTCCGAAAGATCGTATCGGACTTTCGGAATATACATAATCCGAGACAGTTCATCGAAAATTTACAATTTATTACTGCAAACGACATATCACGGTGCTAAAATATTTAATATATTTTAAGGAGAACTTAATATGGAACAGTCAAATCAAACCGAGGAACCGAAGTCGGACAGTGCTCGTAAGCGTTTTCCGATATTCGGATTTGTTTTTTTGCCTCTTACATTTATATATTCGGAATTTTTTCTGAGGGCTTTTTGCCAAATACCGATTTTTGAAAATATCATCTATCCGATGCTTTTCGGCATATCGGCGGGATTTGCCCTGTCAGCGTTTGTTTCGCTTCTTCCGCCGAACGCGGACAAGATAATGAAAGTAATTCTTGCGGCGATTACCGGACTTGCTTTTGCCGCGGAATGTATAATAAAGAACAATTTCCGGACATTTATGGATCTTAACTCGATTTTCGCCGGAATGAGCGGAGTTGTCACTCATTATACGGGAAATCTTATTTCATCGATAGTAAACAGTCTGCCGCAGATACTTACGTTTGCGCTTCCGTCCGTGCTGTACGGATTACTCGGAGGAAAGTTTTCCGAAAAGCTTGTTCTCAAAAAAAGAGTGATCCCGTCGGTCGTATCTCTGGCACTTTCCGCGTCGTTTTTTTCAGCCGCGCTGTTTACGGTGGATTCGGGGAATTTCAAGGAAAGATACGCGGCGGAATTTTATTTTGACGGAGCGTCCGAAACTTTCGGACTTGTTACGGGTCTAAGACTCAGCATGAAAAATAACATTCTCGGAAATGACGCGGGGCAGGGCGGATTTGTCGCTGTTTACGGTGATTCGGCGGATACGGGCGGTTTTGTGAGCGTTCCCGAAAAATCCGAAACGGAAACCGAAAGCGTTTTTGTGACGGAAACAGAAGGATCTGCGTCCGAGAATTCATTAACATCGGAAACGGAGAGCGTTTCTTCATCAAGTGGGACTACGCTTTCCGAAACGGAAACCTCAGCTTCAAGCGTGGTAACTTCGCAAACGGAGGTCACGACCGTATCAACCCCGTCCGAAACGGCAGTAACTACAACAGTTCCGTCATCACCGGCTGCAGAGGAAACGACCGTATCGCATAATAAGCCGTTCTTTTCCGGAGTCACCGATAACGGATATAATGCTATGGAAATAGACTTCGACGCGATAATTTCCGAGTACCCAGGAACTACTGCGGCTGAACTGAGCAATTATGTCAAACAGCTCGAACCGTCAAATAAAAACGATTATACGGGACTTTTCGAGGGAAAGAATCTTATTCTCATCTGCGCGGAAGCTCTTTCCGATGCCGCTGTCGATAAGGAGCTTACTCCCACGCTTTACAGAATGACTCATAACGGAATATATTTTTCCGATTTCTATCAGCCCACATGGGGAGGTTCGACTTCGACAGGGGAGTATTCCTTTGTTTTAGGACTTGTTCCCACAAATGGAATAAATTCCATGCTGAATACCAAAACAAACAACAATTATTTTACTCTCGGAAATCAGCTTCGGAGACTCAATTATACAAGCTGTGCGTATCATAACGGAAATTACGATTATTACAGCAGAAATCTTACTCATAAAAATCTGGGATATGATGATTTTCAGGCGTTCGGAAACGGGCTTGAAAATCTTATGAGACGTTATGCGGACGATTCTACAATGTTTGATAAAACACTTGACCTGTATATCAACAATGATGAGCCGTTCAGCCTTTATTATATGACGGTCAGCGGACACTGCACCTATACCGAGAATAATCCCAAGGTGCAAACCTATCTCGATAAGGTCAATGAACGCTTCGGAAATAAATACAAAAATACTACAAAATATTATTTATGCTATCAGATGGAGCTGGACCATGCGCTTGAAGTTATGATAGACAAGCTTGAATCCGCAGGAATAGCCGATGATACGGTAATTTGTATCTGTCCCGACCATTATCCCTACGGTCTGGAAATAAGCTCGGCTTTCGGAAATACTCAGGATTACGTTACTGATCTGTACGGCTACAAATATACGACGCCGTGGGAAAAGGATCGAAACACCTGGATACTGTGGTCGGGCTGTCTTGAGAACGAGCTTTCCGACTATGCGTGCGAGATATCTTCTCCGACGTACAGTCTCGACATCGTTCCCACTTTGTCGAATTTATTCGGTCTGGAGTATGATTCGAGACTTCTTGTCGGACGCGACGTTTTCTCCGAACAGGAAGCTATAGCTTTATGGAACAATTACAGCTGGAGAACCGAACGCGGAAGCTACTATGCTTCATCAAAACAATTCTATCCGAACGAGGGATATGAATACGATAAGAATTACGTTGAAAGAATAAACAGCATAGTCCGCAACAGGATATACTATTCGGGGCAGGTCGTGGCGTGCGATTATTTCGCAACGATTTTCGGCAAGGACACGGATTAATTACAGTCAACGACATTAGAAATTTGACTTGAAATCAGGCAAAAGTTTGCGTATATGATTTTTGCGCAGGCTGAAAGTACAAATTTCAATGTCATTGACTAAAAAATCCTCTTCGGTAACGGAGAGGATTTTCTATGTATTTTATTTTGCCGAATCGTATTCTTCTTTCAGTATAGAATACCATACATCATCAATGATACCGCGGTTATTGACGCCCGCGCTTCTGAGGATTCCCTCGCGGGTCATACCGAGCTTTTGCAGTACTCTTCCCGATTTGGCGTTTTCCCTGTCATGTCTTGCGGCGATACGGTTGAATCCGACTTCTTCAAAAAGAAATTTTATAACGGCTTTTCCCGCTTCGGGCATATATTCCTTTCCCCACCATTTTTTCCCCAAGCAGTATCCGAGTTCCGCAGACATAACGGCCTCATCTGTCTGAACAACGGAAATGCTTCCGATGAGTTCTTCCGTGGATTTAAGCTTGATCGCCCAGTTGTAGCAGCTGTTGTTTTTGTAGTTTTCCGTCCATCTGCAAAGAATTTGTTTTGTGACTTCCGCATCGGCGTGAGGCTGCCATGTGAGATATTTTGCGACCTCTTCGTCAGAAGCCCAGTTATCGAACATTTCCTGTGCGTCGTCCTGTTTGAATTTTCTGAGGATCAGCCTTTGAGTTTCAAGCATAACCGTTCCCATATGTTTCATATTTTGTTGCATCTCCCTTATCGGTTTAATTCAGTTTAACATATTTTTTCCGATAAGTCAAGAAAATTTTTCGGTTTTTTTGCTGCCGAAAAGATAAAAAGCGGAAAAATCGGCGGAGTGTTTTTCCGACCGATTTTTCCGACATTTTTCGCGCTGTTTTTCAAAATATTTCTCATCAGAGGCAGGGAACTTACTGTTCGATCTGTTTTCCCAAAAACTGCGCCGCCGCCTGAATAAGATTCTTCTGGACTTCATTTGCGACAGAATCGTTATTCGGAGCAAGGAAAGCTACCGCACCCGTAACATCGCCCTCCGATAAAATGGGCGTGCAGGCGATCGCGGGGCGGTCAACGCCCTCTACGGGAAATACCTTTGCATCGTTTGAACCGGTGTAAATATAATTTTTACGGTGTTCGAGAAATTCTTCAAGTCCCTGAGAAACTCTTCTTTCGTTGAATTCCTTTTTCTGAACTCCCGCCACCGCCACAACGTGGTCCCTGTCAAAAACGACGGTCGGACAGTTTGCGAGCTTGGTCATGACCTCGGCTACCTGCGACGCGGACTGTGACATTTCATTTATTGCGGAGTACTTTTTAAAGATGACTTCTCCGTCCGAGCTTGTGTAAATTTCGAGAGGATCTCCTTCTCTTATTCTCATGGTGCGTCTTATTTCCTTCGGAATGACCACCCTTCCCAGATCACCGATCCTTCTGACAATTCCTGTTGCCTTCATAAATACCATCCTTTCAAATCTATAGTGCTGCCCTGTTATACAGAGCTGATTTTTTTCCGAAATTCTTTTCGTAATGATAGTTTTTACAGTTCGGTATAATTTATTCATTGCAGGCAAAAAAAATTGAAAGCCAAAAAACAGAGTAAACTAATTTAAAAAAAATATAAGAAAATTTTTCCAAAACTATTGACAAACAGGAAAAAATTTGTTATAATAACTATAAGTAAAAATATATAAATGAAAGGATGGTTTTTATGTATATTTCAAATAATCCTGCTGCATATATTAACGCTTATCTAAAAAATACGGGCTATTCCTTTGCGGGTACGGGCAAAGACAGAATGGGAAATACCCTTACCAATATGCTGAAGTCCGAATCTATCAAGAAGACATCATATTACAATTCTCTTTATGACAATTTCAACAATAATTACGGGGTGAATTCCTCTTCGGGTGTTAATGCCGATGAGAAAACTCTTGCTGACAGTGCCAAGGATCTTAAAACATCCGCATCGGCTCTTGCTTCGGGCGAGGTGTTCAAAACGAATGACAATGGAGAGTATGACTATGATAAGATAGATTCTGCGGTTAAAGAAATGGTTTCGGATTATAACAAGACCATTAAGGCTTTTGCAAATTCCGAATGTGTTTCCGCGTTAAAGCAGGGCGTTGCCATGACGGAAACCACCTCCGCTTATGAAGGAGTTCTCGGAAAGATAGGCGTAAGCATCAATGATGATAATACTCTTTCAGTTGACAGCGATAAGCTTAAAAACGCGGATATGACTCTTGTAAAATCGCTTACTTCGGGAAAGTATTCGTTCTCTTCAAAGGTTGCGGACAGAGCGCAGGTAATTAACGAATCGGCGGCTTCCTCGATAGGTTCCACTTACAATAAGAGCGGTACGGTTTCAAGTTATTCAAACGCTGTCCTTGCGGCTATCCTCAGCTTGCAGGTTTGATTTAAAGTAATTTTTCAGGGGCTGTTACTTTAAGCAACAGCCCCTTTGCTTTTTGTTTTTACACTGTCATTGAAGATGTTATCAGAAACGACAACGCCGCAGATGCAAGAAAATATATAGTGATCATAACGGTTAAAAGCGCCGCCGATGTTCCTCCCGAATGATGAAGCGCCGCAAGAGTTACATTTTCGGGGACAGAAGCCTTGACCTTCGGAATTTTTTTCATGCAGAGATCGAAGTATATTTTGTTCGCTCTTACCGCAATAGTTACCCGAAATGCCATAAGCGCCAGATAGCTTACGATAAGAAGAGCCGAGAACGCCGAGCCTCTCATATCGAACATGGATATTATTTCTCCCAGAATACCGCTGTCAATGCCGAACTCCTTCGCCCTCAAAAGAAACTGGGGCACGCTCGTGACAAATATCACTATCATGCTGAGCAACGACATAAATGGCATTTTCCTGTACGCAAAATAAAACTGCGGAAAAAACAGTGCCGAAAAATTGATGGAAGAATATCTTCCTGTTTCTTTCATGTATTTAAATTTCGGAAGATAGTACATCGTGTTCTTGTCAACATAAGCGCCAAGCTCCGCGAGATTTACGTCTTCGGAATATTTCTCGGACGGATTAAGACCGCACAGCGGGTCGCTGAAATTTATCCTGTAAACGTTGAAGCCATCTCCAAAGCCGTCGTTTCGTTCAAATTCATCAAGATTGTCGTCAGAATCGAAGAGATTATTATAGAATCCGCCGTTTTGATTTTTATAGCTGTTATTGTCGCTTCTCGTCGGCGCGGATCCGATGTTCGGAGTGTACGGAGTGTTGAACGGCATACCGCATCTGTTGCAGTAGAGCGAGCCGTCAGGATTTTCCGCGTGACATCTGATACATATTCTTTTCTGAACCGCAGCTTTATTTTCACTGTCGGGAGACCACGCTTCTCCGCTTTGAAGAAGAGCTTCGTTTACGCATTTTCCCGCTTTTTTGTAACATTCCCTGTGATACGGCGTTCCGCATTCGGGGCAGACGACAATATCGTCGCTGTCGGTGAATTCTTTTTTGCAGACCAAACATTTTGAACCTTTAAAATCGGGCATATGATTCCCTCCTAATTTAAATTAGTATACCACATTTTTCCGATATAATCAAGGGATTTCCCGATATTTTCACATAATTTTCTCATTTATCCCTGTCCTCGAATTTTTTGCGGAAATCTTTGTATCTTTTCTTAGCCTTTATTCTGCCGAAAATATCCTTGTGAAACGTCTGTAAAAGCGGAATAAGACTTGCGATTATTATAACCTTTTCCTGCCATGAACCGAGAATAAACGATATTCCCATGAATACCGCGTCGGCGGCGGCAAGATACTTCGCCTTTACGGGTATGATGAAAAACAGCAGAAACTGCGTATTCGGCGCAAGTATCGCATAAACAAAAAACAGCGACAGATACAGATAATAGTTCGTTGCGTCCCCCGTGATAAATCCCGCAATTATCAGAAGAATCATTCCCGACAGAAGATACAGAGTGAATTTGTGCGATCCCCAATATCCCTCAAGCTCAGTGCCTATGGAATAATAAAGCAAAAACATGAAAAGCGCGGAGATAACTCCCGACACGGGCGGCAGAACCATGAAAGTGATCGTTCTCCATATCTCACCCGAAAGAATACGATCTCTGTCAAAACAAAGCATTTCCCATAGTCCCACATTGGGAAAAATGTAATCCACCGCCCAGATAAGTCCCATTGTGATAAGAATATAGATCGTAAGTCCTTCGATCCCGAAACGGCGCAGTCTGCGCCTGATATTGTCTTTTATTCCCATATGATCATCCTTCCTTTGCATAATATGGTGCTTGATACTAAGTATATCATATCTTTGGCAGCATTTCAAGAAAATATCAAAAAAAAATTTGAAAATTACCGAAAACAGCTTTACAATTTGAAAATAATATGTTAAAATGTAAAAAAAAATAATTGGAATCTTTTAAATTATTAAAATTTGGATAAAATTTAAAAAAAGTCTTTACGAAACGATTTTTTTATGATAGAATATTAATGGAGTAAACACTCACTCAAAAAATGACGGAGGCATAAATAATGATCAGCAATAATTCGGATCATCACGCGGCAGAATACTTATACGAAGCATTTTTAACCCTTAATACGGCAGCTGAAATTGAAGAGTTTATCTCCGATATCTGTACGATCCCCGAAATGAAAGCAATGGCTCAGCGCCTTCAGGTCGCAAAAATGCTTTTCACAAATCACGTCTATACAGATATCGTTGAGGAAACGGGCGCTTCCACGGCGACTATCAGCCGCGTGAACAGAACCCTCAACGACGGGCGGGAAAATCATCTTACGGGTAACGGCTACAGAAACGTTCTTCTGCGTATGGGAGAAAATCCCGATGAAAATCACAAGAGAAGAGTTAAAAGCAGGTGAGCGGTTATTCTTTTTTTGCAAAATTCTACGATATTCTGACCGAAAACGTCAGCTACCGCGAAAGAGCCGCGTACTTCGACCGGCTTATTAAAAAATACGGCGGAAAGGAAAAAGGGGTTCTTCTTGACCTTGCCTGCGGGACGGGAAGTCTTTCCGAGGAATTATCCGCTCTCGGATATGATGTTATCGGAGCGGATAATTCTCCCGAAATGCTGGGCGAAGCTTTGGAAAAGAAGATCAATAAGGGACTGTCCGTGCAGTATGTCTGCCAGGATATGCGTGAGCTGGACCTTTTCGGAAATCCCGATATAGTCGTGTGCGCTCTCGACAGTCTGAATCATCTCGAAAGCGCGGAAGATATCGGAAAAGCTTTCCGAAGCGTTTCTGTATTTCTTGAGGCGGGCGCTCTCTTCATATTTGATATGAATACGCCTTACAAGCATAAGGATATTCTCGGAAATGAAAGCTTCGTCTATGAAACGGACAGCGTTTTCTGCGTGTGGCAGAACGAATTTGAGGGCGGAAACGAAAATAAAGTGAATATTTCGCTTGATTTCTTTGAAGAACGGGATGACGGTTTCTACGAAAGAAGCAGCGAGTATATCTCGGAGATCGCGCCTGAAATTTCCGTGATAAAAAAACTTCTTGAGGACGCGGACTTTCAGTTGCTCGCTCTTTACGATTACGACAGCGAAAAGCCCGTTACGGACAAATCGGAAAAGTTTGTCTGCGTCTCGGTTAAGAAAGGAAAAAACTGATTTATGGCAAATGTCGTCAGAACAATTTCTGCGGACGCATCGGTAACGGCAACGGCTATCGACGCGCTTGATATAGTTTCGGAGATCGAACGTATCCACAAGACCTCGGCAGTCGTTACAGCCGCTCTCGGAAGAACGTCAATAGCTGCTTCTCTTATGGGAATGGGAATGAAAAACACCTCGGACAGTCTCACGGTGCGAATAAACGGAGGCGGTCCGACGGGTTCTCTCATCGCGGTCGCGGACGGAATGGGCAATGTAAAATCGTATGTTCAGTGTCCTGTCGTGGAGATTCCTCTCAATAAGTACGGAAAGCTCGATGTTGCGGGAGCAGTCGGACGGAACGGAGTGCTTTCCGTTGTAAAGGATATGGGGCTGAAAGAACCGTATGTCGGACAGGTTCCCATAGTTTCGGGGGAAATTGCCGAGGATATCGCAAGTTATTACGCCGTGAGCGAACAGATACCAACCGTGTGCGGATTGGGAGTTCTTGTAAATCCTGACCTCACGGTAAAATCGGCGGGAGGATTCCTCATTCAGCTTCTTCCCTTTGCGGATGACAGTGTTATTGATATGATCGAAAAAAATATAAACGCTATTCCTCCTGTAACTTCAATGCTCTCTTCGGGAATGTCTGCGGAGGATATCGCCATGAAAGTCCTCGAAGGGTTGGAGCCGAATGTTCTTGACAGCTTTGAATGCAAATACTTCTGCGACTGCTCCAGAGAAAGAGTTGAAAAGGCACTTCTCGGCGCGGGAAGAAAAGAGCTTCTTTCAATGGCTGACGATAAAGAAATTACAGAGGTATGCTGTCAGTTCTGCGACAGAAAATATAACTTTACAAGCGGCGAGCTTCGTACCCTCGCGGGAGAATGAGACAAACGGAAGCTGTGAAATGCAGTTTCCGTTCTTTTGTTAAAAAATATACAAAGTATACAAAATGATTGAAAATAATTTTACATCAAAAGTTTGAAAAAAGTATAGACAAAACTGTTTTTTTGTATTATAATCAGTACATAAGAACAAATTCAATATAAAAAGCAAGCGTTTTTTTATATATTTTGTTCAGATTTGGCGAATACAGGAAAGGCGGTCATTATTTATGAATCTTACAAACAAGATAGCAGAGGGCGAATTTGTTGATGTATATCAGGACGGAGACAAGGCAGTCAAGGTCTTTAAGGCAAATATGCCTAAAAATAAGCGCAAGGCTTTCAATGAAGGCATGATCCATGCCACGATAGAAGCGTCCGGATTGTCTGTTCCAAAGATCTACAGCGTCTGCGAGGTTCCCGATACCGATGGCGCGTACGCTGTGGTTATGGATATGGCAAAGGGTACTCCTCTTTCCGAGCTTATGAAGGCTCATCCCGAAAAAATGGACGAGTACATTGAACTTATGGTCGATCTTCAGATTGAGATTCAGTCAAAGCAGGTTTACCACATAGGAAAATTAAAGGATAAATTTATCCGTCAGATCAACCGACTCGACGAACTCGGAGAAGTCCGCAAATATGAACTTCTTACGGCTCTTGCGGGAATGCCGAAGCATATCAAGCTCTGCCATAACAATTTCCGTCCCGAACATATCTATGTTGACGATGGAGGAAAAACAACCGTTATCGACTGGGTAGAGGCAAAGGAAGGAAACGCGAGCGCGGACATTGCAAAAACATATCTTTTGCTTTCTCTCGATTATCCCGATATCGCGGACAAGTACATGGATCTTTTCTGTGAAAAGACAAAAACAAAGAAGCAGTATGTTACGCTCTGGCTGCCCATCGTTGCGGCGGCGCGTCTTACGGAAAAAATCGAACGCGAAAGAGAACTGCTTCTCAAGTGGATAGATGTTTTCAACTACGAATAATTCATACTTTCATAATTCTTTGCGGGAAACGGTTCTTCGTTTTCCGCTTTTTTTATTACCACTGCACATTTGTTCTATATCGGAACGAATGTTTGTGTCAAGGAAATCAATTTGCAAATTACTTTCTATTTTGTGTTTATCTTATTGTTTCCGATACTGTATAATAAAACCTGACACAATCATGAAAATTGTGTCAGGTTTTATTATAGTATATCACTGCATATTTTGTAAAAAATCATCTCATATTTGTAAAATCCGTAACGGATTTGTCAAGCAGGAATAAATATGCAAGAACACCGTAGACAATGAGACAAATCACATTTATTGCGATTATTACGGATAATAATCCTAATCCTTCAAGCATACTTAAAAGAGGACTTGAAGAAAACGCGGCAATTGCAAGGAGCGAATGTCCCGTACGCATAAAATCGATCAGATTGAATATTCCGAGGTTTCGTCTTGCTCTGTCGTCTCCGTTCATAAATCTTACCGCATAGATTATAGTGATAACTCCGATGATCATTGTGAATGCGAGAACAAAAAACGAATTTTCCGAAAACGCGCTTATTAATGTAAGAACGCCCGAAGCTATCGTTATCCCTCCGATAACATCGGCTTTCCTTTTGCCATTTCGGTATTTTTCCATTCTTTCTTTTTCGATAATTTCAAGAAGATTATTTCGGTTCATATTGTCAGAGCCGCTTGTCTGCTGTCTGCCGTATGAAGGAACAGCACCTGAGTTTGCCTGCGGAGACATTGAAAAAGCGGTTACTCTTATAGGTTCGTCATTAAATCCCCGCGACATTCTTTCCCGCGCTTTCGGGGAAAGAGAATTGAGAAACGCATCTGCGTCCGAAGACAGCGGAGGAACGGGTGCGGCGCTCCGATTGACCGTTTTTTGGAGCGCGGGGATTTTATTCGGTGTATTTATATTTGCGGGAGCGCCGTCCATTTCTTCAAGCACGGGAGGATTTATGCCGTTTAATTCCGAAGAAACCTCGGCCTCTTTAAGCGGGAGAGGGGGAGCGTCGGGAGTAACGGCAGGCACTGACACTTTGATCCCGGAGCTGTCTTCGAGAGAATCCTTTGGTATAAAGCCGACTTCAATGCCCTTTTTCTTAAAAGCGTTTTGTGCAATTTCTTCGCTGTCGATGTTTTCCGCTCCGAAAACGTTTGAAGAAACGGGTTTTGCGGGCGGCGCCGATATGGAGATATCGCCGAAATTATGGCTTACGTCCGTATCGGGAAGAACGGCAAGCTCTTCAAAAACATTTTTTTCGGTTTTTGGTGCAGGTCCGGCTTTTTTCTTTTTCCAATCCGATGTTTTGAATCCGAGAGATTCGGGCGAATCAAGTGAGTCAAGATCTAACCCGTCAAGATTCAAATCGTCCATCTGTATTTCGTTCATTTAAATGTTTACCCCTTTTTTTTATTTTTAACAAATCAAGTATAGCATATATGCTATTTAATGTCAAGAAAAAATATACTCTGTTCCTTGGAAAATTTGAAAAAAATTTCTTGTCGATTATTGATAAAAATTAACAAATAACTCTGTATAAGGTCTGATGTTAGTCGAGCTTTCAAAAAAGAAAAAAGTATTAAGATCCTGACTATAATCAAGCTCTTAATACTTTAGGCAACACCGCGCAAAGCGCGGAGCGCGGTCTTTGCGCGGTGTTGCCTTAATATGAATTTAATTTCATATTTCGTTAATCCGATATTCGTTATCAGATGTCGGTGCTGTTATCCCTTGAATTTAAAAGGTTCGGTCTTGGTTTTGTATATGAATTTTTCGCCGTCGTTTTCAATAATTTCTTTTGCGGCGTAAAAAAGAATCTTCCTGTTTGTCGGAGCTATACCGTTTTTTTGAATAAAATCATGCAAAAACGAATTTTCAGCATATTCCGATTCATTTGCCGCTTTGGTGACAGCTGTTCTTATTGATTTTTCAACGCACGCGGGGGTCGTATTGAACTTTTTCGCAACGCACGGGTAAATTTCCGATGTTATCTTGTTGAGAAGGAAAGGCTCGGTTACGGCAATAAGAACGGCTTCGTTCAGATAATCAAATCCGTCAAGCTTTTCGGAGATGCCCGTTTTTCTGACAAAATCGTAAGTTTTATCGCTGTAATACCGATATTTTTTGTTTCTGATCTCTTCCTCGGACAGCGGAGGATAATGACTGTCAATGACAGAAATATACTGTGAAACAGAAAACGGAACCTTGAAAAAGTATATCGGTTTATTATGAGTATCCCTGTGAATATCGGAATGTGCCGATATTGAAACAAATATCACGACATTGAGAATCGATGCGATTTCGTTATAATCGATATTATCCGTTCTCTTGCCGCCATATGATTCGGTTATTATTACATCCGGTTTTTCCTGCAGTATTATCTGCCACTTATCGTCGATTTCGGGCGACCTCACGGAAACGGTAAATCCGAAGCTTTCAAGATATTCTTTTTCATAGCGGGATGCGGGACGATCTTTTTTTAATATCAGGACTCTTTTGTTTCTTGCGAAGAATTTCATTTTCTTTTCCTCCGATGGGCAGCAAAGCAAAAGCATATCACAGTCTTGCTTTGAAATCCTCATATCCGAATGATTTAATAAGTCCGAGTCCGTTTTTTTCGCTGTTAAGATAAATTGACGGCAGACTTATTCCGTTGAAGGTATTGTTTTTGCACATGGTATAGATCGCCATATCGCAGAAAACCAGTCTGTCTCCGCATTTCAAAGGAACATCGAAGGAGTATTCTCCGATAATGTCTCCCGCGAGACAGGTAGCCGCGCCCAGAATATAAGAGTAAGTTTTTTCGTTCGCCTTTCCCGCTCCGATAATATCGGGGGTATAAGGCATTTCAAGCACATCAGGCATATGGCAGGCGGCGGAAGCGTCTATTATAGCTATGTTTTTTTCGTTTTTCACAGTATCGAGAACCTCCGTGACCAGAAATCCGGAATTCAGAGCGATAGCCTCTCCGGGTTCGAGATATACGCTCACACTGTATTTTTCCCTCACATACCGCAGAAGGTCAATAAGTTTCTCCGTATCGTAGTTTTCGCGAGTGATGTGATGACCTCCGCCGAAATTGAGCCATTTCATACGTGAAAAATATTTCCCGAATTTTTCTTCCGCTTTAATGAATGTTCTTTCAAGCGTATCGCTTCCCTGTTCGCACATGGTGTGAAAATGAAGCCCCGAAATACCCGCGAGAGAATCCTCGTCAAAATTTTCAAGCGTGGTTCCGAGTCTGGAGCCGGCACGGCACGGATTATAGATATCCGTTTTAATCTCGGAGTATTCGGGATTTATTCTTATGCCGCACTCGATATTTCTGCCCGAAGCCGTTATCCGGGGACGGAATTTTTTCCACTGGGAAAACGAATTAAAAACGATATGGTCGCAGATATTTAAAATTTCCCCGAATTCATCGTTTCTGAAAGCGGGGGAGTAGACATGAACTTCTCTTTCTCCCATGTATTCTTTTCCGAGCTTTGCCTCGTTAAGACCGCTTGCGGTCGTTCCGTCAAGGTACTTGGATATCAGAGGATAAACCTCATACATAGAGAAAGCCTTTTGTGCAAGAAGAATTTTACAGCCCGATTTTTCCCTGACGTATCTGAGCTTTTCAAGATTTTTTTTCAAAAGTTCTTCACAGACAACATAGCATGGGGTTTTTACGGAATAAATATCAAACGGCGGACATTTCACTTTTCGTTCTCCTTATCAACAAATTCAATATTATTAAGCTGATTTTCGAGATTTTTTTTCACAGCGCTCCTATATTCAAGTCGAAGCACCGCCTGTTCGTTTTTTTCATCTGCGGTAAGACCCGCGGACGATTTTGATTTTCTCGCAAGTTCATTTATCCTGTCGATTTTTTGTTTATCCATGTCGGAATGTCCTTTCAAAAAGCGGGCAGACCGAAAATGTTTGCCCGCTTGAATTAATTGTTTCTCAGAGCCGATTCTCTTCTTATAAGAGAATGAGCCATGATGATATGTTCGCTATGCCTCGTTCCGTGAAGAATATTGTCTTTAAGAAGTTGTACGACTTTATATCCCATATCATATCCGGGCTGCGAGACGGTAGTAATTCCGGGAGAATACACTCTTGCGGTAAAGCCGTTGTCAAAGCCAACGATATCTATATCCCTGCCTGCTTCAAGACCCCTAGCTTCCGCCGCCTTGATAGCGGACATCGCAAGAAGATCGGAAATACAGAAAACAGCCGTCGGCGGGTCGCTCAGGGACAAAAGTCTTTCGAGAGCCTTTCCGCCGTCCTCGTACAGAAATGAACCGTGACAAATAAGCTCTTCGCTGCATCCCAGTCCGAAATGCGAAAGAGCGGCACGGTATCCTTTTTCGCGGTCGATGGATGACGGAGACAAATTCCCCGCGCTGATAATGGCAATTCTTTTATGTCCCGCTTTAATAAGAGCTTCAGCGGCGTCGAATCCGCATTTTTCATCGTCTACCGTAACGGTGAGGATTTTTGTACCCTCGACTCTCTCGCAGCACAAAGCGATATGGTAATTATCCTTTAAACTGTTTATGGTTTCTGCACTCAGGCGCGTTCCGAGAAAAACGGCTCCGTCAACGGTGCGTTTGTAAAGCATACCGAGCAGACGTTCCTCAAGCTTGATATTTCCGCCCGTTGTACACATAAGCACGTCATAATCGGGGCTTGCGCCGTCCTGCATACCTCTTATGATATCGCAGTAGAGAGTATTTTCCATATTGGGGATAACGGCGAGGATCAAATTTGTTTCGCGCTTGCGGAGATTTCTTCCCAGGAAATTCGGGCTGTATCCAAGTTCTTTTATAGCGCTATGTACCTGTCTTGCGGCAGTTTCCGAGACAACAGCGGTATTATTCAGAACCCTTGAAACCGTTGCCACAGAAACCCCCGCCGCTTTAGCAACATCCTTGATCGTCACGCTCAAAATGAATTCACCCCTGTACTGCATTACATAATTATATATTATGTATATTTTATCATAGTGTGAAAACATTTTCAAGTGACATTCTGCACAAATCGTCAACATAAACAAAGACGATTTGCACATATTATAAATGAAAAAACATATGATAAGCGATTTTTCTTCGTTTATACGGAGAAAAATCGTTTTCATACGATCTTTTCATCGTTTTTGAGGGGTCTTTTTTCGGCGTTGTATTTTTTCAGTCTTCTTTTTTCGCGCTTTTCGCATTGTTTCGGTGATAACAGGTTTACTGCGGCTCCGAGAAGAAGAAGCACCGATATGAAGATCGCGGGATATATTCTTTCCGCCAAAGGCTCGGTGAACTGCTTCGGTATTCTTTCATTCGAGATGGAAAGAAGAATGTTTATCGGGTAAATAAACGCCGCCGTGCCTATAATATCGAAAACGGCAGGGAGGATAACGAGATCCGAAAACAGTAAGATATATCCTGCCGCAAACGCTCCCGTTGAGATAAAAAGAGCTATTCCCGCACTTTCGTAATTGTTTATATAAAGTCCTATTCCGCCGAAAACGTTCAGAAAGAACCCGCAGATAATAAGCGCCGCGGAAAGAAGGATCATTATAATTGTTTTTGCTTTTGCGTATCCCGAAAAGCTGTTGTTTGATTTGCCGATGATACTACCGCTCCCTTTCAAGTCATTTTATTATTTCACGTGTGCGTAAAAATAACCGATTATTCTTTAAGCGCAATGGTTTTTCTTTTTATCATATAAACTCCTTTAGGATAGGTGTAATCATTTCATATCTTAAAATCACATTTTAATTATACAACATTTTACTGTTTTATTCAATAGTTTTTGAAATTTTTTTGTATTTTTCCGCAGATTATTGTATTTTAACAATAAAAATAAATTCAGTAAAATTTTAAAATTTTCTGTTGACAACGGCGGTATAATGTTCTTCCGAAATTGCTTTAACGTATTTATTCAAAAAAGCAGGCATTTCAAAACTGAAATGCCTGCTTTTTATTTTTTATTAATTACATTATATCCGCATGATATTCCTGCAAAGATTTAACTCCGATATTGGTGTTTTGCTTTACTGCCTTTATTCCCTCGGCGCTTGCCCTGGCGGCCGCCATTGTCGTGATATAGGGGATCCTGTGCTTAATAGCCGCCTGTCTGATGTAGCTGTCATTGTGAATACTCGTTTTTCCTGCGGGAGTATTGATGATAAGCTGAATATCTCCGTTGGTGATAAGGTCGTTGATATTCGGTCTGCCCTCGTAAAGCTTCTTAACGTGTTCCGCTTTGATTCCCGCTTCGGCGATCATCTTGTAGGAATTACCCGTTGCAAGTATATCAAATCCCAGCTCATCGAACGCTTTTGCTATTTCAATAAGTTCACCCTTGTCGCGGTCGCACACCGAGAGGAGAACCTTTCCCTCCGAGGGAAGTCTTGTCTGAGTTGCTTCCTCCGCTTTGTAATATGCTTCTCCGAAAGACGGGGAAATTCCGAGAACTTCTCCCGTAGAACGCATTTCCGGTCCCAAAACGGGATCGACTTCGGGGAACATATTGAACGGGAACACAGCTTCTTTTACGCCGTAGTGATTTATTCTTCTGTGATGAAGCATAGGCACGGGTGACGGTTTCCCCGTGAACTCGGAGGTCATTATTTCAGTAGCTGTCTTAACCATGTTGATATCGCACACCTTTGAAACGAGCGGAACGGTTCTCGAAGCGCGTGGATTTGCCTCAAGTACGTAAACGGTATCGTCCTCGATGGCGTACTGCATATTCATAAGACCGCATACGCCCATTTCAACGGCGATCTTCTTTGTATATTCTTTAATTGTCTCAATGTGCTTTTCGGAGAGATTCTTTGAGGGGAGTATGCAAGCCGAATCCCCCGAATGGACTCCCGCAAGCTCGATATGCTCCATTACGGCGGGAACGAAGCAGTTTGTTCCGTCCGAAACAGCGTCGGCTTCACATTCCGTAGCGTGATGTAAAAAGCGGTCGATAAGTATCGGTCTGTCGGGAGTTACTCCGACGGCGGCGGACATATATATTTTCATCATTTCGTCATCGTGAACTATTTCCATTCCGCGTCCGCCGAGAACATAAGAAGGACGGACCATTACGGGATAGCCTATTTTATTTGCGATGGTGAGAGCGTCATCAACTGTGACAGCCATTCCCGATTCGGGCATGGGTATACCGAGTTTATCCATCATGGCGCGGAAATGATCTCTGTCCTCCGCAAGGTCGATCGTTTCGGGAGATGTTCCGAGAATATTCACGCCGTTACGTTTAAGCTCCGCTGCAAGATTAAGGGGAGTCTGTCCGCCGAACTGAGCAATTACTCCGATAGGCTTTTCCTTTTCATAAATGGAGAGAACATCCTCCAAAGTCAGCGGCTCAAAGTAAAGCTTATCCGAGGTATCGTAGTCGGTTGAAACGGTTTCGGGGTTGCAGTTGACAATGATGGATTCAAATCCGAGCTTATTGAGCGCGAGAGCCGCATGAACGCAGCAGTAGTCAAATTCTATACCCTGACCTATTCTGTTGGGTCCTCCGCCGAGTATCATTATCTTTTTCCTGTCGGAAACGGGACTTTTATCTTCAGTGAGATTATATGTTGAATAGTAATATGCCGCATTTTCCGTTCCGCTTACGTGAACGCCCTCCCACGCTTCCTTTATGCCGTAAGAGAGACGGGCGTTTCTGATATCCTCTTCGGGTACTTCCAGAAGCTTTGAAAGATAGCGGTCGGAGAATCCGTCCTGCTTTGCTTTTAAAAGGATATCCTTCGGGGGAATGCTTCCTTTCATTGCTAAACAAGAGTTTTCCTCCTCGACAAGCTCTTTCATTTCATTTAAGAAATAGTGCTTTATTTTAGTGAGATCATAGATTTCATCGACAGACGCGCCCTTTCTGAGAGCCTCGTAGATTATAAACTGTCTTTCGCTCGTAGGACAGGTGAGCATTCCGAGAAGCTCTTCTTTACTGAGCTTATTGAAATTCTTTGCAAATCCGAGGCCGTATCTGCCTGTTTCAAGGCTGCGTATAGCTTTCTGGAAAGCTTCCTTGTAGGTTTTTCCTATACTCATAACTTCGCCGACAGCGCGCATCTGCGTGCCGAGCTTGTCCTCCG
>CAZCUQ010000015.1:0-27917 GCA_964501705.1 uncultured Ruminococcus sp.
GATTCCGTTATGGACTACGATCTGATAGGAGAGGTTGTTTTATGAATCTGCCGAATAAACTCACGGTAATGAGAGTTATTCTCGTTCCGTTCTTCATATTTTTTTTACTGACCGATATCGTTCCGTTGTCTCCCGTGTGGGCGATGATAATTTATATCATTGCAAGCATAACCGACGCTCTTGACGGGCATATAGCGCGTTCACGAAATCTTGTGACGAATTTCGGAAAGTTTTTGGACCCTCTTGCGGATAAGGTACTGGTGATCTCCGCGCTTGTCTGCTTTATCGGGACGGGACACGTTTCGTCCGTTCCCGTTATAATCATAATCGCCCGTGAATTCATGGTATCGGGACTTCGTCTTGTCACGGCGGGCGAGGGAGTCGTTGTCGCGGCGGGAATATGGGGAAAACTTAAAACGGCATTTACAATGGTTTCCATAATTGCAATTCTGTTCTTTAATATTCTCTTCGGGAAAGACCCCGCGTCTTACGATACATGGCTGATCATAACCGAACAGGCACTTATATGGATAAGCGCCGCTCTTACGGTAATTTCGGGAGGAATATATCTGGGCGCTTATAAGAGCTATATCGACCCGACAAAATAAGGAGAATATATGAAAGTTTTTCCCGAATACTGTGACAATATAAAGTCGGAGTGACATATAAACGCGATTTTCACTATTATGTAACGGAAATGGATATATGGTTTCCTGACTTTGAAAAGCGGTATAACGAATATCGCGATTGGTATAAAAACAACGGGCGAACGGAGAAGCAGTTTCTTTACGATATGAGTACTTTTGAAGAATTCTGCAAAATGCGTTTCGGAATTCCCGTCGTTAATGAAAAAACCGCTGAAAGATTTCCCGATAAGCTCTGAGACGAAAGGAGAACTTCTATGAGCTACGCAGATAAAGTATTTATAGATAACGTAAATACGATACTCTCCGAGGGCTTTTCCGACGAGGGGCTTGATGTCCGCCCTAAATGGGAGGACGGCACTCCCGCGCATACAATAAAAAAATTCGGTATTGTGAACCGTTACGATCTTCAAAAGGAATTCCCCATAATGACGCTCCGAAGAATTTACGCGAAAACAGCCGTCAAGGAGCTTCTTTGGATATGGCAGAAAAAATCAAATAATATTCACGACCTTGACGCTCATATCTGGGACAGCTGGGCTGATGAAAACGGCTCTATCGGAAAGGCTTACGGCTATCAGCTGGGAATCAGGCATAAATATCCCGAAGGAGAATTCGATCAGGTAGACAGGGTTCTTTACGACCTGAAACATAATCCCGCAAGCAGAAGGATCATTACAAATATCTATAATCACGCGGATCTGCATGAGATGAATCTCTACCCCTGCGCGTACAGCGTGACCTTCAACGTTTCGGGAAATACACTGAACGCAATTTTAAATCAGCGCTCGCAGGATATGCTTGCCGCAAATAATATGAACGTATGCCAGTACGCCGTTTTGCTTTCGATGTTTGCACAGGTTTCGGGACTTCAGGCCGGAGAACTTGTCCATGTCATAGCGGACGCGCATATCTACGACAGACATATCCCGCTTATAAAGGAGCTTATTTCACAGCCTGCATATGAAGCTCCGAAGTTTTCTCTCGATAAGACGGTCAGGGATTTCTATGATTTTACCCCCGACAGCTTTAAACTGGAAAATTATAAATATAACGATATAAAGCTGAATATCCCCATAGCGGTATAGAAAGGATATTATCATGACAGAAATACTTTCGCTTTCCGAAAATAACGGAATCGGAAAGGATAACAGTCTCTTGTTTCATATCCCCGATGATATGAAATTTTTCAGAC
The DNA here is from genome assembly GCA_964501705.1 of uncultured Ruminococcus sp. GTDB lineage: Bacteria > Bacillota > Clostridia > Oscillospirales > Ruminococcaceae > RGIG4694. Next base: position 1,840 of record CAZCUQ010000015.1, read on the forward strand.
AGACTACATTAAACAAAACCGTTATCATGGGAAGAAAAACTCTCGAATCCTTCCCGGACGGAAAGCCTCTCCCCAAAAGACGTAATATCGTTTTATCGAGAGGCATGGAAAATCGTGACGATATTGATATCGTCAGAAATACGGATGAGCTTTTTTCGCTTATAAAGGATATTCCGACCGATGAGCTTTTTGTTATCGGCGGAGCGGAAATTTATAAGCTTCTGCTTCCTTACTGTGATAAACTGCTTATCACTCACGTAAAGGCTTCGCCCGACGCGGACAGATTTTTCCCCGCGATCTCTTCCGATATATGGAAAAAAACCTATGGATCGGAGGAAAAGGAATATGAGGGTCTGAAATACAGATTTACAACATACGAAAGAATCAGATGATATTGTACCAGTACGGCATTTCGGTACGTTTAATTCTTTCTATCTGCTTGCAGATGCTTTCAATCTCGGCGGAAAGCTCGTCGCTTTGTTCTTCGATGAACGGAGTTATCCTTGCTGCGGAAAACGAAAGCTCGCTTATTTTTTCGTCCGATACGGCGGCGCAAAAGATTATTTCGTATTTTTTGTATTTTTCCGTGAAATCCCGCGAAAGTGCCAGAGCGTTTTCATAGTCCTCGTTTTTTACAAGCTTTTCCACTTCCTCGATATCCTTGCGCAGGGAGTCGGCGTATCTGCACACTGTGAAACTGTCAAACGCCGAAAACGCGAGGATAAACACTAAAAGCGCAACGGCGGCGTAAAGTCTTTTCACTGTTATTTTTCCTTTTCTATGAGAGAATTTATTTTTATTCCGTCTGAGTCCCGTGAGGCTGTCAGAATGTAGATGTTTTCCGTGCCGATATTTTTCTTTTTAAGCTCATTTTCGAGAACTGCCTTTTTCACTCCGAGAGAGCGAAGATTATCCTCCAGAAGAATCCCGTCCTCAACAATAAGCGAGGGAGGGTCTGCGTCGTTTCCTTTTAATTTCATATCGGCGTTTGTGACCTGACGGCTTTCGTATTTTGGGTAAACCGATACTTTACCCGTAGTTTCGACAACGGCGTATTCTATCTCGGAGATATCAAAGATGCTTTCGCCGTGTGCGGCCTGGAGAAGATCGTCCGCCGTGAAGCGAAGCTTTTTCATATTCCGCTGGTTTATTTTTCCATCCGAGATTATGACAACGGGTCTGCCTGACATAAAGGTGCGAATCCTGCCGTGCCGAAGCCCGAGATACGACATGATAACGTCAAGGCAGCCGAGAGTCAGAATGGGAATAAGCCCTTTCATCAGCGGAAGAGACGGATCCTCCACGGGAAGGGTCGCTATATTTGATATCAGTATCGTAACGGCAAGCTCGGCGGGCTGAAGTTCTCCTATCTGTCTTTTTCCCATGAGCCTTACCGTAAGAATAAGCACAATGTAAAGAATCACAGCGCGGATAAAAACTGTAAACATATGATCACCTGCGGTTATTATCCGCAATAAAACATAAAATATCCGAGGAAAAGCATTAATGGATAAATTAAGATTTTACGAGGCAAAGACCTCCGTCCTGACCGAACATAAAAGAGCGGGGATAGGAACTCTCGGAGAGAGAACGACTCACGCGGTTTTAAAAAAATATTTCGAGCCTTACGAGGACGATCACGAGAGGAAGATCGGAAACTTTGTCGCGGATATCGTTGGCGAGGACGGAATAATCGAAATTCAGACGAGAGATTTTCATAAGCTCCGTCCGAAGCTTGCGGAATTTCTGAAATACTGTCACGTTACGGTGGTATATCCCGTGAGCGCAATCAAAAATATAATCTGCTTCGACCCTGATACGGGAGAGGTATTCTCAAAGAGAAGATCTCCGTTAAAGGGAGATAAATACACCGTTTTCGCGGAGCTTGCAAAGATTGCGGATTTTCTCCGAAACGACAGATTTTCTCTCTGTGTGGTTTTTCTCGAAACGGACGAATACCGCGTCCCGAGGGAAAAGGCTCCCGCGTACCAGAAGAAAAAGAAGCGGAAGAATGCTTACGCCGCATACGATAAAATTCCCTCTGAAATAATCGGCGAACTTCATGTCGATTATTTTTCCGACTGGCTTATGTTTCTTCCCGACGGTATCCCCGAAGAGTTCACAACGGCGGATATGGAAAAACGCGGAATGAATATAAATACCGCAAGACTTGTGATGAATGTTTTCCGCAAAGCGGGAATAGTGAGTATAACAGGAAAAAAGGGAAACTCATACGTATACAGAATAAATGAAGAATCATGAAGATAATTGCGAGAATAAAAAGCGATTTTCCCGAAAAATTCGGGATACCGAGACAAAGCGGACTGACAAACCTTGTCTCGGATATAGTTTTTGAAAAGGAATTCCGGAATATTGACGCCGTCCGCGGACTGGAGGAATTTTCTCATCTGTGGATAATCTGGGAGTTTTCCGAGACAATAACGGAAGAATGGTCTCCGACCGTTCGTCCGCCGAGGCTCGGCGGAAATAAGAGAATGGGAGTATTTGCCACTCGTTCTCCCTACCGTCCGAATCCTATAGGACTTTCTTCCGTAAAAATCCTGAATATCGACAAAAAATGCGAAAACGCTCCCGTGATACGCGTTGAGGGAGCGGATATCATGGATAATACGCCCGTTTACGATATCAAGCCGTATATTCCTTATTCCGACTGCCGCACGGACGCGTTGGGAGGATTTTCGTCTCCCGGTGTAAGTTTAGAAGTGAATTTTCCCGAAAAGCTGCTTCGGAAGATCCCCGAAGAAAAACGAAACGGTCTGATAAGCGTTCTCGGAAACGACCCGCGCCCCGGCTATCAGCACTCTCCCGACAGAATATACAGGGTGAGCTTTTCGGGAAAGGATGTCGTGTTTACGGTATCTGACGGAATCCTGACCGTAAAGGATATAATTTCCGAAAATTAAAAAATTAAAATGAAATATTTTTGTAAATTTTCCGAAAGATATTGCAATTTCTTTGTAAATATAGTATAATGATATTGTGTATAAAATACGAGAGGAATTTTTCTGACCTTATGAAAGATTTTAATGAGTATAATAAACCGGGGAAAAAATCCCCGCATAAAAAATGTGAAGACAGCCTGAACGGCAGAGATCCGCAGAGAAATCCAAAACGAGACGATCTCTCCGACAGGGGACTTATTATCGGCAGAAATCCCGTTATTGAGGCTCTGAAAGCAAACAAGCCCATTGATACGCTGTTTGTGAATAAGAACGCGGGCGGCTCCGCAGGAATGATCATCCGAATGGCTAAGGAGAGGGGAATTGTCGTAAAGGAGGTCGACGACAGAAAGCTTTCCGCTATGTCGGGAGGGACTTCTCATCAGGGCTGCATCGCCGAGGGAGCGTGCGCGGAGTACTGCACAATAAACGATATCCTGGCTGTTTCAAAAGAAAAAGGAACTCTTCCGTTTATCATAATCTGCGATGAAATAGAAGATCCCCATAATCTCGGAGCAGTAATAAGAACCGCCGAAACATCGGGCGCTGACGGCGTTATCATTCCGAAACGGAGAAGCGCTTCTCTTAATTTTACCGTGAACAAAACCTCTGCGGGAGCGGCAAGCTTCGTAAAGGTCGCGAGAATGCCGAATCTTCCCGCCGCCATGGACGAGCTGAAACGCGAGGGCATATGGATATTCGGCACGGACTCCGGCGGCGAGATGTACACGGAAGCGGATTTTACCGTTCCTGCCGCGCTTGTGATAGGCTCGGAGGGCTTCGGTATGGGCAGACTCGTAAAGCAAAAGTGCGATTATCTGCTGAGACTCCCGATGTACGGAAAGATAACCTCTCTGAACGCTTCGGTCGCTGCGGGTATCTTTATGTACGAAATACTCAGGCAAAGAAATTCCGTATGAAGGAGGGTAAACCTTGTCTGACGAAAAAATAACAGCAAACGGACAACCCGTTATCGGAGAATACGAAAGTGATCTTTCTGCTTTCGATCCGGACTCGATACTTGAAAACGACATATTTTCGGGGATAAGGGACGAACCCTACGAACCCGAAATGGAAAAACGCCGCATGGAGCTTATTAAAAGAGAGACCATAAGCGGCGATTATGAACATAAATATCTCGCGGAGGATTACAAGGACGTTATCAATGAGGAAAAACGCCGCAAGGATGAAAGAGCAAGAAAAATCGCCGACTTTACAAGATCCTTCAGTATAAAGGATCTTGAAGAGGAAGGAAAAAAATCTTCCGCCGATACGGAAAAAACAAGAGTGATCCCGACAGTTCCGGGGGAAGAAAAAAAATCTCTTTCGGAGCTTTTTATAAACGAGATAAAAGAAAGAGAAGAAAAAAAGGTTACGGAGGAAAAATCTCCCGAAATTGAAGAACCTCCTCATCCCGATGATCTTCTCACGGAAAAGGAAAAGAAAAGGCTTAAAAAACGCGAAAAACGCATAGAAAGAGACAAAAAGAAAAACAGAATAACCGAAGAAGACGAGGACGAATTTCAGAGAAAATACGAGGAACTGAAAAAACGCGGACTCGGAGTGCAAAGCGGCTCCGAAAGAAGATCGTCTGCGGCTTCCGAAGCATTCGACGAGGTCGTAGAAGAGATGGAACAGAAAGGCTCTTCGGGAAGGACATTTTCCGAAAAGGCGGAGGAATCTCCCTACGAGGACGATGATTTCTTTAAATCGGGCAAAAGGGCAAAAAAGGTTCCGGGCGTCATTACCGACAAATCGGGACTTATCTCCTATACACAGGGCGATAAAGCGGACGAGGATATCCGTCTCGCGGATGACCCTCTCGACAGTATCACGGGAAATTCCGTGGATAAGATCATAAACGAATTCGAGAAAAACAAAAGCTATGCTGCGGCTACTCTGCGCGTCGGAGATAAAACAAATACTATCGAAAATATTTTCGATAAGCTTCTTGCTCCCGATTCGGACGAGGCTTTTTCCGAACACGGAAGCGAAATGCTCGAAAGCATGAAAAAAGCAAAGCGCGAAAGGCTCAGCCGCACCGATCATGTTCCGCCCGTAAGCAGACCTTCGCCGTCGGAAGTGGAGTTTGATCTTGAGGATAAGATAATTCACGATACGCTTACTCTCGACGGCGAAAAAAACACGGAAAAAAATCCTGAAGAAAAGGCTCTGTCCGACCTCAACGAGAGACGAAGCAAAAAAATCAGGGATTTCGTATTCATGGGCGACGAGGAAGATTCGGGAGAAGTGTCCGCACAGGACGAGGAAACTCCCGTTATCGATGATTTTGAAAATATGGACGACGCCGCTTCAATAGCGGAAGATATCGCTCACTCCAAAAATTCAATGATAGTAAGACTTCTCATACTTGCTATCTGCTTTATAGTTTCATTCTGCACGACGGTTTCAAACGAACTGTCCGCGCCCGTGTTTGAATTTGTCAGCATGACATCGGAGCCGGGAATGTATCTTTTTGTGAATACGATAATCGGCATGACAGCGGCATTTGCGTCGTACAACGCGATCTCGGCGGGATTTATGAGACTCTTTGCCATGAAAGCCAACTGCGACAGTCTCGCCGCTGTCACTTCGATAATCACGATCATGCTGTCAATGGCGGGGCTTCTCAATACAGAGCTTGTCAGATCGGGAGTGCTGCATGAATACGTTCCGCTGGGAATAGGAGCACTTATATTCAATACTGCGGGAAAGCTTCTGCTTCTTGACAGAACGGAAAGAAATTTCAGATATGTTTCGGGCGATGTCGAACACTGCGCCATCTTCACCGTGAAAAACGAGGAAAAAGCCGAAGCCTTTACAAGAGGATCTCTGACGGATTTTCCCGTGCTTGCGGCTATGAAGAAAACGGATATGATTTCCGATTTTATGAAAACGTCATATTCCCCCGATCTGTCGGACAGGTTCTGCAAGACCTTCACGCCGATAATACTTCTTGCCTCGTTTGTTATAGGAATAATCGGAGGAGCGGCGGCATACGCCGACTTCGGCAAGTCGGCGCTCTTCGTGGGGATCACGTCTTTTGTGGCGTGTCTGTGTCTCTGCTCCTGCTACAGCGCAATGCTGATAGTCAATCTTCCCATGCAGAAGGCTTCAAAAAAATACAGCGCTTTGCAGGGAGCTGTCATTGGCTTTGAGTCGGTGGATGAATTTGCCGAGACAAACAGTGTAATGGTTGACGCAACAGAGCTTTTCCCGTCGGGGAGCGTGTCTCTTATGAATATAAAGATATTCTCCGATACGAGGATCGACGAAGCGATAATACAGGCGGCAAGTCTTGCGTGCTGTTCGGACAGTATCACAAAAAATATGTTCTACGAGATAATAGCGGGTAAAACATCCATTCTCAGCACTGTGGAAAGCTATATATATGAGGATTCCATGGGACTTTGCGGCTGGATAGACAATAAAAGAGTGCTTCTCGGAAACAAGAAGCTGATGGAAAATCACAGCATTGACGGGCTTCCCTCCCCGGAAAAAGAAAAAGAGTATACTTCAGGCGGCAGATATGTTCCCGTTTATCTCTCGATATCGGGGGAATTATCGGCGATATTCGTCATAAATCTCGTTCCCGTGCCCGAAATCTACCATGCGGTGAGAGAGCTTTACCGAAAAGACGTAAAGATAATCCTGCGTTCGGTGGATTCAGCCGTTACGGTCGAAAGAATGGCGAAAATGTTCCATGTCTCGCCCGCTATGCTTAAAATACTTCCCTTCAGGGAACACAGCGAATTTGAAAAGGCAACGCATTATGTTCCGAAACAAAGCGCGGCGCTTGCCTGTTCGGGGAGATTCGCGGCGTTTGCTTCGCTTATTTTGAGTACGAAGCGCATACGTTCGACGGTCTCTGCGGGGATAGCGGTGCAGGCGCTGTCGATACTTCTCGGCATTCTGCTTTCGGCGCTTCTGGTGCTTTTCAAGGCGTATGATGATCTGTCAGTCGCCATGATACTTATTTACAATCTGATCTTCACTGCGGTCTATGTTTTGATAAGCTTTTTCAGAAAAGTTTGATTTACGGCTGCCGCAAAGCGTTACTCCTTAAGAGAGCATAAAAAAATGAACATTTTTTTATCTTCTTTTAAATATTGAATCAATATTTTATTAAATTTACATTTCAGTAATATTTTTGAAATAGTTTAGCAATGTTTGAGTTAGCGATTTACTGTATAATTATATTAAGAGTTTATTAGTAAATATATAGCACGGAATTGGCTGATTGTTATACAAATACAGGAGGAATGGTAAAATGTCAATGGGCAAGATTATGGTAGTTGATGACGATAATAATATCTGCGAACTGTTGAAGCTGTATCTTGAAAAAGACGGATATACCGTTATGATCTCGCACGACGGGGAAGAAGCCGTTGTGAAATTCAACGCGTTAAAGCCCGATGTGGTTCTTCTGGATATTATGCTTCCCGGACTTGACGGCTGGCAGGTATGCCGTGAAATAAGAAAAAAATCAAACGTTCCGATAATTATGATAACCGCAAAATCCGAAACCTTCGATAAGGTGCTGGGTCTTGAGCTCGGCGCGGACGACTATGTTGTAAAGCCTTTCGATACAAAGGAAGTCATCGCTCGCGTAAAGGCAGTTTCAAGAAGAGTAAGCCAGAACACTCCCGACGACGAGGTTAAGGAAGTCAAGTACGATAAGCTCGTCGTTAATATGACAAGATACGAGCTTAGGGTAGACGGAAAGGTTCTCGATACCCCGCCGAAGGAGCTTGAGCTTCTTTTCTATCTCGCTTCCAACCCTAACAGAGTGTACACCAGAGACCAGCTCCTCGACGAGGTGTGGGGATTTGAATACTACGGCGATTCGAGAACTATCGACGTTCATATCAAAAGACTCAGGGAAAAGCTTGAAAATGTTTCCGACAAGTGGGCGCTGAAAACTGTGTGGGGCGTAGGCTACAAGTTCGAGGCGGAAGAGGAAGATGCATAAAAGTTTTTTTTCACGGTTTTTCAGGCTGTGCTATTCGCTCCTTGCCGCTTCGCTTATGATAATGGGCGCGGTTCATATCTTTCTGTCCGTCGAGACGTATCAGCGGGATACCAAGGAACAGCTTGTGACAGATACTAGCGAGGCGGTGCAGTATCTTCAGGCAAGACTTATGTCACTGAGCGCGGAGGAGATAAATTCTTACGAGATGACCGGCAGGAGCTATCTCAATAATCTTACTTATCATACACAGTGTGAATACTATGTTGCCGATTGGACAGGAAAAATAGCTTTCTGCTCGGACGGGATAGCCGAATATGCCGACAGGCTTGTTCCAGATGATGTTCTCAGGAGCTTCGACGAAAACGGCGAGTACTCTTTCGGAACAATGAGCGGATTTTTTGACACGTCCTGCTTCAATCTGGGCTACAGTCTGCTGAAAACAGAATTCGGGTCATACTATCTTATAGGCATGAAAAGCGCCGACAATATGAAAGCATATATGCTGAATCTTCTTGCTTCGATGCTTATCTGCTCGGTTATAATCCTTTTGTTAAGCTACCCTCTCATTTATTATTCCTTAATGAATGTCGTGGAGCCGATAAACGAAATGACCATCGCGGCAAAGCGCTTCGGAGCGGGAGATTTCTCCGAAAAGGTCACTGTCAGAGACGCTACGGAAATGGGTTATCTCGGAAATACGCTGAATGATATGGCAGCCTCTCTCGAAAAAATCGAAGAGGACAGAAAAAGCTTCGTTTCAAACGTATCACACGAGCTGAAAACTCCAATGACTACAATAGGGGGATTCGTTGACGGAATACTTGACGGCACTATCCCCAAAAATCAACACAGATATTATCTCAGAATAGTATCGGACGAGGTAGACAGACTTGCGCGTCTCGTCCGTTCCATGCTGAATATTTCAAAATATGAATCGGGCGAAGTCTCTTTGCAGACGGAAAACTTTGAAGCCTCCGCTCTTATTTTCGAGACAGCTCTTCTCTTTGAAAAGAGAATAGACGATAAAAAGGTCAATATGGAAGGCTTAGACAGCGAAAGATTCTATCTGAAAGCAGATATCGACCTTACTCAGCAGGTTATTTACAATCTGACGGAAAACGCCGTGAAATTTGTGAACGAGGGCGGAACTATCGCTTTTTCCCACGAGGTAAGAGGCGATTATACCTCTGTTTTTATCAGAAACAGCGGCGAGGGGTTAAAGGAAAACGAAATATCGAGAGTTTTTGACAGATTCTATAAAACCGATGAATCACGCGGAAAAGATAAAACGGGCGTGGGTCTCGGACTTTCCATTGTAAGCTCGATAATAAAGCTTCACGGCGGAAAAATTATCGTGCGAAGCAAACCTCGTGAATATACTGAATTTGAGTTTACGCTTCCGACGGGAACTTCTCATTCGGGGAAAAAAGGCGCGGAACAGTGATCTATCGGGGCAGGAATTTTCTGTCCTGTTTTGCTTTTATGCCGTTTGACTTATTTGCGGCGGCGTAAGTTTTAACCGTGAAAGGAGATTTTTTTTAAAGTGGATGAAATGAACAAAAGTGAAAATATCAGCGGATCGGAAGAACCTTCCGAAAACTCTGCCGATCTCTCAAAGGACAACAACTCGGACGGCGAATCTGTAAAACCGTCAAACGACAGCTTTTATGACAATTTCTTCAAGGATAAGTCCGATGATGTTTCTCAGTCGGACAATTCCCCGGAGCAATCCGAAAACAAAAGTAATGAAAATGAAAAGGATTCTTTCGCAGAGACGGATTTTGACAGTATGTTCCATTACCCGCCGAAAGGAACTCTTCCGCCTCCGGGGTACGGCGGGGTGAATTACGGCGCTTACGGAAATCCTTACGCTCCGCCTCCCTATGGCAATCCTCAGACGGGGTATTACAGCGTTCCGAACGGTGTTCCCATGCAGGGAGGATATAATCCGAATCCGAACGGTGTTCCCATGCAGGGAGGATATAATCCGAATCCGAACGGAGCTCCCATGCAGGGAGGATATAATCCGAATCCGAACGGAGCTCCCATGCAGGGAGCTTATAACCAAAGCGCGGAGTACAGACAGAGTACGTATAATCCCTACGGCGGCTCCGCAGTGTATGTTCCGAAGAAAAAAAGTCTCTCAAACGGCGCACTTATGGCAATTATTATAACAATAAGCGTGCTGTTCATAATAATTCTGATTATTCTTGCGTTTACTTCCATCGGAGTAGATCAAAGCACGGATTATTCTTCGCAGTCGTCGGAATATTCCGAAACAGCGGAAAGCGGAAACAGCGGCGTTACGGTTGAAATACCAATTCAGCAGAAGCCCGCTCTGGAGGCAAAATATTACCAGGACGAGGAAACCGGGCTTCTGACCGTTGAAGGAGTTGCGCAGCGCGTATCTCCGTCGGTCGTTGATGTTCTCGTATATCGTGATACAAGTCTTTACGCGTATTCGGCGGGAAGCGGAATAATTATCTCCGAAGACGGATATATCGTTACAAATGCTCACGTTGTCACCGAAGCAAATGCCGGTCTTAAAGTAACTCTCGGAGACGGAACGGAATATGAAGCGGAAATAATCGGCGCCGATAACAAAACGGATATCGCCGTTCTGAAAATTGAAGCGGAAGATCTTGTAACGGCGGATTTCGGCGATTCTGATGAGCTTCTGCTCGGCGAAATGGTCGTTGCGATAGGAAACGCGGGAGGATATTCGGGAACGCTGACAGTCGGCTATGTTTCGGGACTTAACCGCGAGATAACCACAGCGTCAAGCACAGGCTCCACAATGACCTGCATACAGACTGACGCCGCAATGAGTCCCGGAGTTTCGGGCGGAGCGCTTATAAATATGTACGGTCAGGTAGTCGGGATAACCTCTTCAAAATACAAATCCACCGAGCTTGACGAGGGAATAGGCTTCGCAATTACAACAAAATTCGCAATGCCGATAATTGAGGATATCATATCAAAGGGCTATATTTCGGGACGCGTTCGTATAGGAATAACCTATGTCGCGATATCCTCCGATATGGCCGACGCATATGGAGTGAAAATGGGCATACAGGTAAAATCAATAGACGATACCTGTGATATATCGGAAACGGAGCTTAGAGAGGGAGATATAATCACCTCGATCAACGGCATTGAAGTATACAGCTCCGACACCATAAAGAAAGCCATGGAGGGAATAAATCCCGGAGATACCGTGCAGGCTCATGTTTACAGAAAAGGCATAACATCGGGAGACGAGATCGAATTTGACATTGAATTCGAGGCAATGCAGGATACGAGCCTGAGTTAAATAAAAACCGGAAGTCGTTTTCTGACTTCCGGTTTTTTCTGAATATCAGACTTCCTCGAAAAGCGGCGTGCGCCGGTTTCCGAGGAAGTCTGTTAATCTTTGGAGAAAATTTTGCATTTAAAATCCTTTATCTCCGCCGCAAGCCTTGCCTTGAGAGGACATTCGCCGCATTTCGGATTTCTTGCCGTGCAGTATTCTCTGCCGAAAAGAACGAGAGCATGACAGAAATCGGAGGATCTTTCCTTCGGGAGAATTTTTCGCAGATCATCTTCAACTTTTTGAGGCTCATTGTTTTCGGTCAGCCGAAGTCTTCCCGAAATACGTATGCAGTGAGTATCCGTCACGACCGCTCCGTCCTTGTGATAAATATCTCCCAAAAGCAGATTGGCGGTCTTTCTTCCTATTCCGGGAAGAGTGAGAAGCTCGTCCATATTATCGGGGATGATTCCGCCGTAAACATCGCGGAGTCTTGCACACATTAAAACAATGCTTCTTGCCTTTGTATTTGCAAGCCCGCACGGACGGATTATTTCGGCGATATCCTTTTCGTCCGCGTCGGCGAGACTGTCAAGCGTCGGATATTTTTCAAAAAGCAGGGGAGTTACAGTATTTACTCTCGCGTCGGTGCATTGAGCCGAAAGCCTTGCCGATATCATAAGCTCGTATGGCTTTTCGTATGTAAGACTGCACGCTGCGTTCGGGTATAGTTCTTCCAGAGCGGCTATGGAAATGTCTGCGATTTTTTTCCTGTTCATGTTGCCTCCTTAAAACACACAAAATCCCAAAAAAGCGCACACAATGGAAAAAAGCGCTCCCGCCGCGGTGTCTCTCGGAAAATGCACTCCCGAAAGAGGACGTATCACCATAACGACAGCGGTAAGAATACACATGAAGATTCCTGCGGGGAGATAAACATAAATCCAGGAGGCGGAAATTATCGCTAGGCAGACAACGTGCCTTGACGGAAATGATTTGCCTTTAGTATCCTTTTTCACAAGAGGCGTGATATCGTATTTTTCGTAGGGACGCGGAAAATTCAGTACCTTTCTTACAACGGTCGCAAAGAGAAAGGTGAGCGCGGGAACATAAATACATTTATATATTTTCTCATTTTCCGTAAGCAAAAGATATGCGATAAGAACAATATAAGCCACATAGCCTATAATCGCGGAAGCTTTGCTCAGAAATTGCAGGATCTTCAGTCTGTGCGGTTTTTTTGTGAAGTAATCGTAAATTTTATCGTATTTTTCCTTGTACATAATTCTCTTAAAAAATAAACTGCAAACGAAAAGGTTTGCAGTTTGACTGATAAGCGGAGATGGAGAGACTCGAACTCTCGCGCCGGTTTCCCGACCTACGCCCTTAGCAGGGGCGCCTCGTCACCAACTTGAGTACATCTCCATAATGTTGGCAGCCGTGTAAAAATATGAAAATATGTGGCGGAGAGGGTGGGATTCGAACCCACGGTCCCTCGCGGGATCACCGGTTTTCAAGACCGGCTCCTTAAACCACTCGGACACCTCTCCCGACAAAACGCTCCGACGTCCGATGACTTAATCATTATACCACACATATTTTAATTTGTCAAGTGTTTTTCAAAAAAAATTGTCCGAAAAAAACTCAGATATTTCAGCTTACGTTTTCGGCCGGAGAGAACGGAGATTCTCCGACCGAAAACACAAACGAAAAAATTATCTTCTCCAGTCGTCGCCGCCTTTTTTAGCGGGACTTTTTCTTTTGATAAAGAATACCATAACTCCGATAGCCGCGGCAACGATGACAATAGCGACGATAAGCACGACTCCGCCCGCTTCCATGCCCTCGTCCTTATCGGATTCGGCAGTGACGGCTGTTTTTTCGGATTCGGTTTGTTTTGCGGTTGTTTCCCCGGATGCTGCTTTGGTTTCTTCGGATGCTGCTTCTGTTTCCTCGGCTGTTTCGGTTTCCTCGGCTGACGCTTCTGTTTCTTCGGCTGCTTCGGTTTCCTCGGCTGACGCTTCGGTTTCCTCGGCTGACGCTTCTGTTTCTTCAGCTGCTTCTGTTTCCTCGGCTGACGCTTCGCCGACATTTGTTATGACAAGCTTCGTGACGGTGACGGAGGTATCGCCGCAGTCACCCACGCAGATAGCGTACACCTCGGAAAAATCGTCTGTGCCGTAAACGGAAACGATATCGGAATATGTAAACTCGGAATAGCCGTTTTCGTAATATGAGGGAGGAATCTTGTTCCAGTCGGCGTTCGGCTTCGGGTCTGTGAGATGATCTCCCCATGTCTGCCAGATGAGGTCAATGTGATTTTTGTCATCGTCCGCTCTCGATTCATATGTTACCTGAACGACAGAGTCTTCCGTCATGGTGCAGGGATCGAACGCGTCGGGCTGATCGGCGTTGCGTCCCGTGTGGTAGATAACGCTCTGTCCCCAGGAGCCGTTTGATTCGACGGCTTCGATATCAAGCTCGACGTCATCGGCAAAGACGCAGAACGAGACAATTCCTGCGGCTAAAGCGCCCGCCGCCGCAGACGAAAGGATTCGGGATAATTTTTTCATGTTTTTTCTCCTTTGCTATATGACTTCTTTGAGTATAAGATACGCGCAGGTAACGATCGAACGCGCCTCGACATAATCGCGGTCGGTGACGAAGCTGCCTGTTTCAAGCATTTTTTTAAGCTCGCTGACTCTCTGGAAACCGTTGACGGCTTCGCCGATATTCGGAATAACGAAATATGATTTCTGCATGATATGTCTGACCTCCGTTCTTATTCCCGCAGGAATGTGAACGGCGCCGCTTTTCTCCGAAAACTCGTATGTATCGAAAGGAGCGCTCTTATCGAGCTTTTCGCTGATATCTTTTGCGGCTCTGCGGCTGAAAACGAGAGCTTCAAGCAGAGAATTCGACGCAAGACGGTTGTTTCCGTGAACTCCCGTATGAGAACATTCCCCGACGGCGTAAAGACCGCTCACTGTAGTTTCGGCGTTCGTGTTCACGTTAATGCCGCCCATAAGATAATGCTGACAGGGATAAATGGGGATCTTGTCCTTTGTCATATCGATACCGTGTTCAAGAAGATTCTTATATATCATGGGGAAACGCTCGCGGACGAAATCGGTGGGTTTCGAGGTAATATCGAGATAAAACTCATTGCTTTCCTGCCGTCTGCTTTCCATGATGATCGCGTGAGAAACGATGTCTCTGGGAGCAAGCTCAAGTCTTTCATCGTAATTCTGCATGAATCTTTCGTTCGCGGCATTGAGAAGATACGCTCCCTCGCCTCTTACCGATTCGGAAATGAGGAAACATTCTCTTTTTTCGTGGTCGGCGAAGGCCGTCGGATGAAACTGCACATAGGAAAGATTCTTTATCTGCGCTCCAAGACTGTATGCGACAGCTATCCCGTCGCCCGTGGCAATGGCTGAATTTGTCGTATAATCGTATATTCTTCCGATTCCGCCCGTTGCCATAACGAAGAAATGGCTGTGGCAGGTGAATCTTTCGTTTTCCGTGAGAAGATACGCCGAAAATCCCTTATCGGTCTTTTTCAGCTCGCAAAGAGCTGTGTTTTCAAGGATAGTTACGTTCGGGAGATTCTTCACCGTTTCCTGAAGACGAGTTGTGACTTCATATCCCGTAGCGTCCTTGTGGTGGAAGATCCTTCTTCTGCTGTGACCGCCCTCAAGCGTACGGTCGTAGTCGCCGCTTTCGTTTTTATCGAATTCAACACCGAGGTCTATAAGACGCTGAATCTCATCCGCGGCGCTGCCGCAGAGAATATTCACGGAATCGGGATTGTTCTTGAAGCCGCCCGCGATAAGAGTATCGTTCGTATGAAGCTGAACGTTATCGTCAACAGGCTTGTAGACGGCGGCTACGCCTCCCTGGGCGAGAGCACTGTTGCAGAGAATGAATTCCCTTTTTGAAATAAGGAGAACCTTCACGTCTGCGGGAAGAGAAAGAGCGGTATAAATTCCCGAAACTCCCGTTCCCGCGATGATAACGTCATAATTTGTTTCCATATATTTTCTTCCTTTTCAAAGCAAAAGTCTGTGAATTTTGTTTATTAAAATTAATTATACCACATATCACCATCATTTTCAAATAGGAATTCTTTATTTTTTCAACAAACTTTCATCTTTTTTTATATGTATATTTATGATACACGCACAAGAGCGAAATTACAGCATTGAAGCAAAAACAACGAATTGACAGAAAATTTCCATTATTCTGTTGGTTTTGTACAAATCTCTTAAAAATAAGCTGAAAATTTCTATATTCAAAATTCAAAGTATTAAAAAAAAGTTGAAATATCTATTGAAATTTAAAAAAAATTGAGGTATAATTAATTTAGAGTTTTTTTAGTTTGCGTTTCACTCGCGAATAAAAGTCTGAAAATCATGACGGAAAAACAACGCGCTTGATATTTTGCAAAAAAACCGCTGTCTGCCGTCGGGAGTGAAAAAGCTATTAAGTAAGGGGAGTTTACATATGAGACTTGTTACACGTTCTGATTTTGACGGTCTTGCCTGCGGCGCTCTTTTGAAGGACGCGGGGATAATCGACTGCTGGAAGTTTGCTCACCCGAAGGATCTTCAGGACGGACTTATCGAGATAGGCGAAAACGACTGCCTCGCGAACGTTCCGTTCGTCGAGGGCTGCGGACTGTGGTTCGATCACCATTCGAGCGAATTCGAGAGAAATCAGCTCAAGGGAAAATATAAGGGCGAAAGCAGAATAACGCCATCCTGCGCGAGGATTATATACGACTACTACGGCGGGGAAGCGCGCTTTTCCCACTATGACGAAATGATGACCGCCGTCGATAAGGTCGATTCGGGTAATCTCACAAGAGAAGAAATACTTAATCCTACCGGCTGGATACTCGTGGGATTTCTTATGGATCCGAGAACCGGTCTCGGAAGATGGAGAAATTTCACCATTTCAAACTATCAGCTCATGGAGAAGCTCATCGACTGCTGCCGCACCATGAATACCGAGGAAATACTTAATCTTCCCGATGTAAAGGAAAGAATTGAGGTCTATTTCGAGCAGAGTGAAAAATTCAAGGAAATGGTCAAGGCTCATACAAGAACCGAAAAGGATGTTATCATATCCGATCTCAGAGGCACGGATCCCATCTATTCGGGCAACAGATTCCTCATCTACAGCCTTTATCCCGATCAAAACATTTCCGTATGGATAGTTTCGGGCAAGGGCGGACGAGGGTGCAGCTGCGCTGTCGGATATTCTATCCTCAACAGAACGTCGAAAGTCAACGTCGGAAGTCTGATGTTAAAATACGGCGGCGGCGGACATAAGGCTGTCGGAACCTGCCAGTTCCCGGACGAGACTATGGACGAAAATATCCCGAAGCTTCTTGACGATATAATCAACTATAAGGAATAATATTGTTAAAAGCAATAATTTAAAGCGGAATGTTTGCCCTGTTTTTTGTGGAAAAGGGAGATATTTTCCATTGTTTTGAATTTTGCTTGAAATATGCTCATAATTATGATATAATATAAAAGCATTTAAGTTTCGCGGGGGTTTTCCCGCGGGTTTAATGCCTTTTCCCCGGAGGGAAATGACATTAAAACAGACAGTCCGCTGCCCCGCGGAGAATCGGCTGATATTCTCAAGCGCTTGAAGGGGTAAGAAAGTCTTAAAATCATGGAGGAAAAACAAATGGATCAGTTAAAGCTCATAAGCGATTCGAGCCTTAAGGAAAACGCTCCGAAGTTTGACGTGGGCGATACCGTCAGGGTAAACGTAAGAATTAAGGAAGGCGAAAAGTTCAGACTTCAGGCTTTTGAAGGCACCGTTATCGCAAAGAAACACGGCGGGATCAGCGAAACCTTTACCGTAAGACGAGTTGCTCACGGTTGCGGTATCGAGAGAGTATTCCCCGTTCATTCTCCCGTTGTGGACAGCGTTGAAGTCATAAGACACGGTAAGGTACGCCGCGGCAAGCTCTATTATCTGAGAAACAGAGTCGGCAAGGCTGCTAAGATCAAGGAAATGATCAAGTAAAAAAGAAGCCCTTTAAGACTTCGAACAATCCTTTCCGCTGTGCCGGATCGTTTTCGGGCGGGAAGAATACTTACGGCTTTAAAGGGACGTTCGCGTCCCTTTTTGCATTTTATAAGGAGAGATACTTATGTCAAAGCTGGAAATAAACTACGAGGTCCTCGACGAGGACAAGGAAAAGGAAAAAGGCAATCCCTACGCGGAGCTTCTTGAATGGACGGAAACTATCGTTATTGCGTTTTTCGCGGTAATTCTTCTGTTTACATTTATTCTCAGAGAGGCGTTCGTTGACGGCGATTCCATGAACGATACGCTTTTCGACGGAGACAAGCTTATAGTATCTCATCTCTTCTATGAACCCGAAAAGGGCGATATCGTTATCGTAAACAGCGAAAACGGCTACATTTACGGTGAAGACGGCGAGCTTATGTCTGTCACGGGTCTTAATAAGCCTATTGTCAAAAGAATAATCGCTACGGGCGGCGAGGAAGTCGATATCGACTTTGAAAAAGGCGAGATATATGTTGACGGCACTCTTCTTGACGAGCCGTACATAAAGGAAAGTACCACCCTCGACGAAAACGGGCATACTTATCCCGTTACCGTTCCCGACGGGTATGTTTTCGTAATGGGCGACAACAGAAACAACTCTACCGATTCGAGAAGCGCTCTTGTCGGATTTGTTCCCGAATACGAGATCCTCGGCAAGGTTGTGTTCAGATTCCTGCCTTTCACACGTTTCGGCAAGGTGACGTAATGATTTCCTTTCCTTTTATTTTCAAGGAGGATGTGCTATGATAGAAGCGCCCTCGATACAGTGGTTTCCCGGACATATGAAAAAAACCGAGAGAATGATTAAAAAAAATCTCCCGCTTGTTGACGGAGTTGTCGAGATACTCGACGCGAGAATCCCCGTTTCAAGCAGGAATCCGAATCTCGGCTCTCTCATTGAGGAAAAGCCGCGGCTCGTACTTCTCAATAAGTGCGACAGCGCGGACGAAAGGGCTAACTCAATATGGATAAATTACTATAAAAACAACGGCGTGACCGCTCTTCCAGTAAACTGTAAAACGGGAAACGGCTTGCAGAGATTTGTCCCCGCCGTGAACGAGGTTCTTTCGGAGCTTATCCGAAAAAACAACGAACGCGGAATGAGCGGAAGACTTATCCATCTTATGGTGGTGGGAATACCGAACGTGGGAAAATCCTCGTTCATAAATAAAATGGCGGGCACGAAAAAAGCCGCCGTTGAGGACAGACCGGGAGTTACCCGCGAAAAACAGTGGGTAAGAGTGGGAAACGGCGTGGAGCTTCTCGATATGCCGGGAGTTTTATCCCCGAAGTTTGAGGATAAGAACGTCGGCGAGAGACTTGCTTTCACGGGAGCGATAAAGGACGATATCGTTGATACGGAAACCCTCGCGTGCAGGCTTCTTATGCTCCTTAACGAGAATTATCACGATCTTCTCGCGGCGCGTTTCAAGCAGATATCCCGGGGTGAAAAGGACGGCTATGAGCTTCTTTTGCAGGCGGGGAAAAGCCGCGGCATGCTTATATCGGGCGGAGAAATAAACACCGAAAGAGCGGCTCTCACCGTTCTTGACGAATTTCGGAGCGGAAAGCTCGGAAGAATAACCCTGGAGCTTCCGTGAGGATATTGATTATGCCGAAAATAAAAAAAGACAATAAATTTCTTTTCGATAACGACCGCAGAATACGGGAAAAATTTCCTGTATTCTGCGGTATCGATGAGGCGGGAAGAGGTCCTCTCGCGGGGGATGTTTTCGCCGCGGCGGTCATTCTTCCCGAGGGACTTTTTTTGGAGGGACTCGATGACAGTAAGAAGATCTCCGAAAAAACAAGAGAGAGACTTTTTGAGGAAATTATGGAAAGTGCTGTCTCCGTGGGTATCGGGAGAGCGTCAAATGAGGAAATAGACAGACTGAATATCCTGAACGCTTCCATGCTTGCGATGAAAAGAGCGTTTGATGATCTGTCCGAGAAACCGGATTTTTTTCTTGCGGACGGAAATAAGCTCCCGCCCGACATATCCGTACCGGGCGAGGCAATCGTAAAGGGCGACGGTACATATGCGTCGATCGCGGCGGCAAGCGTTATCGCAAAGGTTTCGCGTGACAGATATATGAAAGAAATGGCGGAAAAATATCCCGAATACGCTTTTGAAAAGCATAAGGGCTACGCTACAAAGCTTCATTACGAAAAAATCCGCGAATACGGCATAACGGAGATCCACAGGAAAACTTTCCTCAGGAAAATGCACTGATATGACAAACAGGGAAACGGGTAACGCGGGTGAAAAA
This sequence comes from uncultured Ruminococcus sp., assembly GCA_964501705.1. Taxonomy (GTDB): domain Bacteria; phylum Bacillota; class Clostridia; order Oscillospirales; family Ruminococcaceae; genus RGIG4694. Next base: position 21,427 of record CAZCUQ010000015.1, read on the forward strand.
CTGACTGCTATGTACCTTATCAGAAGCGGTTATAAGATACTTTGCAGAAATTATACCGTCCGGGGCGGGGAAATAGATATCATTGCCGAAAAGGACGGCGTTATCGTTTTTACAGAGGTCAAGACGCGCGACATAAGCGCCCTTGAACCCGGAATAACCGCTGTTACAAAAAGAAAGAAACGTCTCATAATCCGCGCCTCTCAGGAATATCTCTACCGCACGCGGACTACCGATCTGCAGCCCCGCTTCGACGCGGCGGAGGTAATTACCAGAAACGGCGTCCCCGTAAAGCTCAGGTATTTTCCCGACGCTTTTTCGGCGGACGACTCGGATACGATAATATAATGCCGCTTTTCCCGCACGCTTTGCGGTATTATTCAAAAAAGAAAAAAGGATTGATACACTATGTTCTATAAAAGCACAAGAGACAGCAGCGTGAGGATCTCCGCTGCCGAGGCTATCGTTACGGGAATTTCAGCAGACGGCGGACTCTTCGTCCCCGATGAGATCCCTCATATGACAATGGAAGAGATCTTTGCGCTTGGAAATATGAGCTACTCCGAAAGAGCCGCCGCTGTTTTTTCAAAATATCTTACCGACTTCACCGAAGCGGAAATAAGATACTGCACCGATAACGCTTACAGTACAAAAAATTTCGCGACGGAAAATATCGCGGAGATATCTCACCTTTTCGACGGGACTTATGTGCTTGAGTTATGGCACGGACCCACCTGCGCGTTCAAGGATATGGCGCTTCAGATCCTGCCGTATCTGCTTACCGTCTCCGTAAAGAAGATAAATCTCGACAAAAAAGTCGTTATCCTCGTAGCAACATCGGGAGATACGGGGAAAGCGGCTCTTGAGGGCTTCGCGGACGTTGAGGGCACCGAGATCATGGTTTTCTATCCCGAAGATGGAGTATCCGCAATGCAGAAGCGCCAGATGACTACTCAGGACGGAGCAAACGTCAGGGTTTGCGCGATAAAGGGCAACTTCGATGACTGTCAGAACGGCGTAAAAAAAATATTCACCGATGAAAAAGTAAAGAAAACGCTTGACGACAGGGGAATGATGTTCTCCAGCGCCAATTCCATAAACTGGGGCAGACTTGCTCCTCAGATAATATATTACCTTTCTTCCTATGCCGTTCTCGTAAGGAATAACGAGATAAAGGCGGGAGAAAAGATAAATGTGGCAGTTCCCACGGGCAATTTCGGAAATATCCTTGCGGCGTACTACGCAAAGAATATGGGTATGCCCGTAAATAAGCTTATCTGCGCTTCCAACTCGAACAAAGTCCTCACCGATTTTCTTTCCACGGGAGTATATGACAGAAACAGAGAGTTTTTTGCGACGATATCTCCTTCAATGGATATTCTCATTTCGTCAAATCTTGAGAGACTTCTCTATATACTCACGGGCGGTGACGATAAGCAGATAAAGGAATGGTTCACGGCTCTTTCGGAAAAGGGCAGGTATGAAGTTACCGACGATATTAAGAAAAAGCTTCGCGAGGAATTCGACGAGGGCTTCTGTACCGATGATGAAACAAAAGCAACCATAAAGAAAATATTCGATAAGTATTCGTATACCCTCGACACACATTCCGCCGTAGCGGTCAAGGTCTACGCGGACTACAGGGAAAGAACGCACGATCAGACAAAGACGATCATCGCGTCCACCGCAAGCCCGTATAAATTCAGCGCGAGCGTTCTGGGAGCTATTGAGGGAAAAACTCCCGAAGGAGATGAATACGAGCAGATCGGCAAGCTCTCCGAGCTGTCGGGATATCCCGTTCCGAAATCGCTGGCGGAACTTAAAAACAAGCCCGTCCGCTTCACAGAGGCTGTTGACAGGAACGAACAGGAAGAATTTGTTCTTAAAAATCTTAATTTAATTTAAGGCACACAAAAGATACGCCTGCTGATATACACTCGCCCGTCCGCAAATATCACGCATATTTTCGGCGGTGAGCAGGATCGGACAGGCGTTTTTACAATAAATGACATAATATTATAAAGGAGAATTCTATGTCCCTCTACTGTATCGGAGATCTTCATCTGTCAATAGGCGAGGATAAGCCTATGGATATTTTTCACGGATGGGAAAATTATACCGAACTAATTGAAAAAGGCTGGAAAAATACCGTTTCTCAAGACGATACGGTGGTAGTTCCGGGAGACATTTCGTGGGCGATGAAATTATCCGAAAGCTATGAGGATCTCAAATTTCTCGATTCCCTTCCGGGGCGGAAAATAATCTCCAAGGGAAATCATGACTACTGGTGGACAACATTTAAAAAAATGAATGATTTCCTTTCGGAAAATAATTTCTCCACAATAAATATTCTTCATAACAATCATTACAGGTACGGGGATTTCGGCATATGCGGAACAAGAGGCTGGGTCAAGGAAAACCGCGAAGAAGCCGACGCGAAAATCCTCGCAAGAGAAGCGGGTCGTCTTGAAGCGTCGATAATGTCCGCCGAAAAAGAAGACCTGATCCCGCTTGTTTTTCTCCATTATCCGCCCGTCTACGCGGGAAACGTGAACCTCGGCATAATGGAAATACTTAAAAAGCACGGCATAAAATCGTGCAGATACGGACATATTCACGGGCGCGCCTGCGAATATGCCGTAAACGGTTTGTACGACGGCATTGAAATGCGCCTTGTATCAAGTGATTATATACATTTCACTCCCGTGAAAATAATGTGATTTTGTAAAAAGCGCCGAAAATACAAAATAACTATAGCCTTTTGGGTGACTTTATGATATAATCATGATATGTGATTTATGATAAAATTTCAGATCGTTTTTTTTAAAACACTGTTAAATTCAATTAAATTGAGAGGATGTTACCGATGTTAAAATCAACAAACAAAATCGAAACCAACAAATATGAGCTTGAAGTAGAGGTGGATGCGGAACAGTTTGAACAGGCTGTTTCGTCTACTTACCGCAGAAAAGCAAAGAATATCACGGTCCCCGGTTTCCGCAAGGGAAAGGCAAACAGAAAAATGATAGAAAAGCTTTACGGAGAGGGATTCTTCTATGAGGACGCTGTTAATATGCTTATCCCCGGTCAGGTGGGCGAGGCTGTCGATGAGGCAAAGCTTTCTCCTGTTGTAAGACCTGAGGTTGAGGTTATTTCTCTCGGTAAGGATACGGGCGTTAAATTTAAGGTTACGGTAATTTCCAAGCCCGAAGTTGAAATTTCCGATTATATGGGAATAGAAATAGAAAAAAATGTCAAGGCTATTACCGATGAGGATATCGACAATCAGATCGAGAATCTCCGCAGAAGACAGGGCAGACTCGTTACCGTTGAGGACAGAACCGCAGAAAACGGCGATACTGTGGTTATTGATTTTGAAGGATTCATTGACGGAGTCGCTTTTGACGGCGGAAAAGAAGATAATTACGAGCTTAAACTCGGTACGGGCTACTTTGTTCCCGGTTTCGAGGATCAGGTCGTGGGACATAAGCAGGGAGAGGAATTCACAGTAAACGTTACTTTCCCCGAAAATTATCAGATGGAAGAAATTGCGGGAAAGCCCGCGGAATTCCGGGTTAAGCTTCATGAGGTGAAAACCGACGAGCTTCCCGATGTCGATGACGATTTTGTAAAGGATATTTCTGAATTTGATACGGTCGGCGAGCTTCGCGACGATATCAGAAAGCAGCTTGCCGAAAAGGCTGAAAAAGCCGCCGATATCGAAGCTGAAAACAAGCTTTACGATACGATAATCGACAAAATGTCGGCTGAGATCCCCAATGAAATGTTTGAGATAAAAATAGACGAAATGATAAGGGATTTCGAGACGCGTCTCTCCGGTCAGGGACTTAACCTTGAAACATATCTCAGCTATACGGGAATGGAGGCGGACGGCTTCAGAAAAACTTTCGAGGAAAATGCTCATAAGCAGGTCAAGCTTCGCCTTGCTCTCGAAAAAATTGCCGAGCTTGAAAATATTGAGATCCCAGAGGACGATGTAAAGGTCGAAATAGCCAAAATCGCCGAACAGTACAAAATCACTCCCGAACAGGTGATGAGAATCGTTTCTCCCAAGAATATCGAAGAAGATCTTAAGGTCGGAAAAGCAGCGGATATCGTCAAGGAAAACGCAAAAATCGCATAAGTCACACTTACAAAGCCTGTGGATTTTCTGCGGGCTTTGTTAAGAATGTAATCAAAACAAACACAAAACAGGAGGTAACCGGAATGAGCAGCTATATTCCATACGTCGTTGAACAGACAAGCAGAGGTGAAAGACAGTTCGATATCTTTTCGAGACTCCTTACGGACAGGATCGTAATGCTCTCCGATACTGTATCGGACGCCACCGCAAGTCTTGTTGTGGCACAGCTTCTTTTCCTTGAAGGGCAGGATCCCGAAAAGGATATCAGCTTGTATATCAACAGTCCCGGCGGCTCCATAACAGCAGGTATGGCAATATATGACACGATGAATTATATAAAATGCGACGTTTCCACTATCTGCATAGGAATGGCTGCGTCGATGGGCGCGTTTCTGCTTTCATCGGGTGCAAAGGGCAAGAGAATAGCACTTCCGAATTCCGAGATACTCATTCATCAGCCGCTTATTTCGGGCGGACTTTCGGGTCAGTGTACGGAGATAAAGATCCATTCCGATCATATGCTCCGCACTCGTGAAAGAATGAATAAAATTCTTTCCGAAAATACAGGCAAGGATATCGAAACCATCAACAGGGATACCGAAAGAGACAACTACATGACAGCCGAAGAAGCTCTCGAATACGGTCTTGTCGATAAGGTTATCACAAAGAGATAAACTGAAAGGACAATCTGGATATGCCCGATAAAACAATGAAAAGATGCAACTTCTGCGGGAAACCCGAAAACAGGATCATGAATATGTTCTCGGCAGGACCTTATAATATCTGCGATGAATGCGTAATGTACTGCTATGATACATTGATGAGCAACGAGGCGCTTGCGTTTCGCCCCGCTCCGAAAAATTCGCAGATAAAGCAGGATAAGGGAAAACAGGCAGACTCAAAGCTTATTAAGCCTGTTGAAATAAAAAAAGTACTCGATGAATATGTTATCGGTCAGGACACCGCTAAAATCGCGCTTTCCGTTGCCGTGTACAATCATTATAAAAGAATTTTCTCGTCCGATCCGAAGGAATCGGCTGAAAACGACGAGGTCGAGCTTCAGAAGAGCAACGTCTTGCTTTTGGGTCCTACGGGAGTCGGAAAAACTCTTCTTGCACAGACTCTCGCGAGAATTCTTCAGGTTCCTTTTGCAATAGCGGACGCCACGACTCTTACCGAGGCGGGATATGTCGGCGATGATGTTGAAAATGTACTGCTTCGTCTTATTCAGGCTGCGGATTATGATGTTGAGGCTGCCGAAAGAGGAATCATTTATATCGATGAAATAGATAAAATAGGAAGAAAATCCGAAAATACATCCATTACCCGCGATGTGAGCGGCGAGGGCGTACAGCAGGCTCTACTTAAAATAATTGAAGGTACCGATTCGAGCGTTCCTCCCCAGGGCGGAAGAAAACACCCGAATCAGGAGCTTATCCACATCAACACTAAAAATATTCTTTTCATCTGCGGCGGAGCGTTCGATGGTCTGGAGCAGAATATTAAAAAGAGAGTCGATTCTTCCACGCTTGGCTTCGGTGCGGACGTTAAGTCCAAATCCGAAAAGGAAAAGAATATCTTTAAGGACGTTATCCCGCAGGATCTTGTTAAATTCGGAATGGTTCCGGAGCTTGTGGGAAGACTTCCCGTCATAACCGTTCTGGAGGAGCTTGACGAGGATGCTCTCGTGAGAATTCTCACCGAGCCGAAAAACGCTCTTGTCAAGCAGTATCAGAGACTTTTTAAAATGGACGGGATAGAGCTTGAATTTGACGATGCGGCTCTCACGGCCGTTGCGGAAAAAGCTATCTCTCAGAAAACAGGTGCGAGAGGTCTTCGTTCCATTGTCGAAGGCATTCTTACCGACACAATGTTTAAAGCGCCGTCCGAGGATATCTCCGCGGTCACAGTGACGGAAGAATGTGTCAGAAACGGCGTACAGCCGCTAACTTCCGGCGCGAAACGGAAAAAAGCCAATTGATTGCTTGTTCACTATGCTTAAATGAGCTTATAAAAAATTCCCATTAAAATTATTTTAATGGGAATTTTTTCTGTATTTAATCTTATGACAGAAAGTTCTGCACGTAATCGGCTCGTATGCCGATCACAGATCATTCAACATTTTTAAGCGCCTCGCTTTTGGATACTTTTGATACCTTTCTCATCTGAAGCAGAGCGACCACCGCGTAGCAGGCAAGACCGGTCACAATAGTGATAACATACGTTACAGGGCTGACAATATAAGGGAAAAAGCCCGCCATCATCGTGTAAATATAGCCCTTGAAAAGCGCCCTAATTACTATATCTATAAGCGGTATCGAAATAATCAGCCCAAGAAATACGGCAATAG
>CAZCUQ010000016.1:0-7608 GCA_964501705.1 uncultured Ruminococcus sp.
GGGCAACATCGTTTACGAGACGGTCACCTATATACAATTCGCCTTCGGAGATTTCTTCAAGTCCAGCGATCATACGGAGAGTGGTGGACTTTCCGCAGCCGGAGGGACCGACGAGAATAATAAATTCCTTATCCTTGATTTCAAGATTAACGTCCGATACAGCAACAACGCCGCCGGGATATTTTTTATAAATTGACCTGAGTGACAAACTTGCCATTTGAGCTTTCCTCCTATAATGTTTATTGCTGCCGAAGCTTTCTTTTTTCACGTCATTCGGCTATAATAATATAATAACAGATTCTTCTTACAAATACAAGTCACTTATTAACCAAACTTTAAAAAAATTATTTATTAAGTTTGACGGAAAACTTACAAGAAGTTAAAAAACGGAGAAAAAAAACCGTCAGTTTTCATATATTTTAACAAGTTCCTCATTTGTGATCTCGCGGCAATTTCCGAGAGAAAGACTTGGGTCAAGCGGAAGATTCCCTATCTGCACACGTTTCAGATAAACGACCTCGTTGTCCATAGCTTTTATCATTCGTTTTATCTGATGATATTTTCCCTCGCGGATTGTAATAATTACTTTTCTTTTATCCTCCGGATTTATTACAATTTCTGCGCTTTTGCATTTTTCGCCGCCGTCTATTGCCAGACCCTCGCGAAATTTTGCGACATAGCTTTCATCAGCTTTGTTTTTAAGCTCCGCGTGATAGATCTTATTCACATGACAGGCAGGGGAGATAAGCCTGTGAGCAGCGTCTCCGTCGTCGGTCAGGAAAACGAAGCCTTCGGTATCCTTGTCGAGCCTGCCCGCGGGCGCAAGTTTTTTTCTCATAAGCTCTTCGGGGATAAGAGAAAGAACCGTCGGAGAGATCTCGTCTCTTGCGGCGCATACCACTCCCGACGGTTTATTCAGCATAATATAAATGTGTTCTCTGTAGATGATCTCTTTTCCGCTGACCGAAACAACGTCGCATTCGGGAGAGATTTTCATATCGAAAAGCTTTGCGGTGATTCCCGATACCTGAACTTCCCTTTTTTTTATAAGTTCCTTTGCGTCGTTTCGGGAGATATTCAGCTGATTTGAAAGATATCTGTCAAGTCTTGTTTTCATATTATCCGTTTCTTTTTCTCGATGTATTTCGTCTTTTTCCGTCGATATTTTTTTTGATATCGCTCATTTTTTCATCGGAGGACGCCTTGAATTTATTCATCATATCCTCGAATGCGGCTTCTTTTGTGAGGGGAGCCTTTGCGGCAGGCGAAGATTTTCTCCCTCCGCCGTTTCCCTTAAAATCCCTGCCGCGTTCGGGTTCGAGAGCTTTCTTTATGGAGAGTGAAACCTTGCCGTTTTCATTTACGGACAGAACCCTCACCTTTACCTCATCGCCTACGGAAAGGTGATCCTCAATTTTGTTTACGTAAGTATTGGCGATCTCGGAAATATGAACCATTCCCGTCATGCCTTCTCCAATATCGATGAAAGCTCCGAAATTTGTGATCCCGGAAACCTTTCCGCCGTATATTTTTCCTATTTCAGGGTGCATTAAATGTTGTCCTCCCAAAAACAAATAATTTTTTAACTTCTTGTAGTATCGTAGAATCTGCGTTCGGACGGATAAGCATAGCCGTAAAGTTCAATTGCTATTCTTTCCATATAGGAGCGTTCATCGTCCTCATTTATAATGGATTCGTATCCTGCGTTTTCGGCAATGAGAGCTTCTTCTTCGGCTTTAAGCTCCGCGAGAGCGGCTTCGCTTTCAGCGGTGTCTTTTTTGTCGGAAGAAATTGAGAACGCGCACCAAATGAGGAATATTGCCGAAACGCCGGTCATCACCATCCTGCCGAGCTTGTTGTCTTTTTTCTTTTTAAGATAATATTTTCCCTCGGCATTTTGTTGTTTATCTTTTTTTCTGACGCGTGCCATCTGACCGCCTCTTTTCTTTTTTCTGTGAGTAAACGCCGACAAAAATCGAAAAACGGAGATTGATTTTACCGCAAACGATATGATCGGAGAATCTCATTTATATTATACAACAAAACCACTTGGTTTTTCAAGTGGTTTTAAGTTTTTTTGTATTTTTTATTCGTTTTCGCCAAAATATAGGTTTATTTTTAGTTAATTTGAATTGTTCACGCTTTCAAGACCGTCTTTGACGGCGTCAAGCATATCATCGGTGAGCATTCTTTCGTTATCTAGGAGCATGATGATATCTTCGTTCTTTTTTACAACGCCGTTAATATACTCTGTCCTCTTGGCGGTAAGTCCGGGAGGCGGCATTATTTCGCTGTTTTTGATCTGAACCACGCTGTCCACCGTATCGACTACAAAGCCCACAACGGTCTCCTTGCAGCTTATCGTAACGATGCAGGTCCTGTCCGTATACGCCGCTTCGGGCATATGAAAGCGAAGGCGCGTATCGATTATCGGGATAACGCTTCCCCTGACATTGATGATACCCTTTGCATACGGGGGAAATTCGGGTACGCCGGTGATCCTCGGCACGGATATTATTTCCTGTACTCCCGATATCGGAAAAGCGTAGTATTCTCCGTTGATGATAAATCTGAGATAACCCTCTTCCATATCGTCCGAAGCGCTCGTTTGTTTGTTTTTTTCAATACTCATAATGCACCTCCGTCGCTTTATAGATTTCTGATTATGGTTCCCGCTATTTCGGAAAGTGGTTTTTGTATCTCGGCCGCGCCTATTTTGTAAGCTTCCATGGGCATACCGTATACAACGCAGGACGCTTCGTCCTGAACTATCGTATATGCTCCCTTGTCGTGCATCTGTTTAAGGCCGCACGCTCCGTCGGCGCCCATTCCCGTGAGGAGAACGCCGACAGCTTCCTTTCCCGCGCACTGAGCGACACTTTCAAACATAACGTCTGCCGACGGGATATGCCCCGATACCTTGTTTCCTTTCCTGACTTTTACGAAGTATCCCTCCCGGTCGCGGCAAACGTTCATCTGAAAGCCCGCCTTGCCTATTATACATTCACCGCTGTGTACCCTGTCGCCGTCCTCCGCCTCCCTGACACTCAGCGAGGAGTTTCTGGCAAGTCTTTCAGCATACATTTTGGTAAACACTCCGGGAGGCATATGCTGAACTATAACTATCGGAGGCACGGTAGGAGGAAGATGAGTAACGACCTCTTCGATCGCGTCGGTGCCGCCCGTGGAAGCGCCGATCGCTATTATCGAGCGCTTTGTCTTTTTGGGCACAACGGGTACGGAATTGATCTTTCCCGCTATTATTACCTTTTCGGTGAGAGTTTTCAAAAAAGCTATATTTTCTATTTCGGTGCGCGGTTTTTTCAGGACGTAAAGTCCGCCCGCCTGTCTCACCCGCGATTCGGAAAGATTGAGCGATGTAATTACGATAACGGGAATGGGACACTGAGGAATAAGCTTCGTTAAGAATTTCATTCCGTCCATTCTCGGCATTTCCACGTCAAGCGTCAGAACATCGGGTTTGAGACTTACAATAAGGTCTCTTGCCTCATAAGGATTATTTGCTGTTCCCACGACTTCAAAGCCTGCGTTTGTAAGCTCTGTATTCAGGAAATCACAGAAGAATTCCGAATCGTCAACAACTAAAACTCGGATAGGTCTTAAAGACATAGTATACTTTCTCTCCGTTAATATAATGTAATGGAATGGGACATTTCATCCCTTGACCTTTTCAAGCTTGCGGTATATGGCAGGTTTGATATATTTGTAGCGCGTATCCTTTGAAACGTTTTCCGCGTGTCCTATAAAGAGGTATCCGCCGTCCTTGGTGCAGTCGTAGAACCTCTCGATAAGAGCGTTCTTGGTGTCGTTTTCAAAGTAGATCATAACGTTTCTGCAAAGAATAAGGTCAAAGGGTCTTTTGTAGGTTATGGGATCCATAAGGTTGAACTTTTTGTAGATTATCTCGTTGCGAAGCTCTTCCTTTACCTGGTATGTATCGTTGTCTATCTTATTGAAGTATTTTTTCTTCCATGCGTCCGGGAGATCGCTTACCGCCTCATCGGAGTAAACGCCCATTTTGGCTTTTCTGAGCACATCGGTGTCGAGATCGGTCGCGAGAATCTTAAGATCCCAGCCTGATTTTTTGCTGCCGAAATACTCGTCAATGACCATAGCTATGGTATACGGTTCCTGTCCCGTTGAAGCGGCGGCGCACCAGATACGTGCGTCTCTGTCTCTTACGGAGCTTTCGATATATGGAAGCACTGTTTGTTTCATAAACTCGAAATGTTCAGGCTCACGCATAAAGAAAGTATGGTTTGTGGTAAGCTTGTTTACAAGAGCTATCGCTTCCGCTCCCGATTTATCCGAGAGCGCGTAGTTGATATACGAGGAGAAGCTGTCGAAGCCCTTGTTCACGACAATGGAGCTGAGCCTTCCCTCGATGAGGACTCTTTTCTTTTCAAGGTTTATCCCGTAGTTTGATTTCATGTAATCTACGAGTCTGTGGAAATCCGCGTCTGTCAGACTGAGCATATTTGAGAACGCTCCTTTTATGAGTGATCGGAAATCAGCTTTTCGCAGTTAAGAAGCTGTCTTACCTCACCGTTAGATTCAATAATATTTTTAATGTACTTGTTAGAGTTAACGTTTCGGCAGTCGGGCGGGAGACTTATTTCCTCGGGGCGGACAGTGAGAACCTCTCTGACCCTGTCCACTATAATTCCCACGTAGTTCCCGTCGGAAAACTCAAGCACAATAATGCAGGTACGGTCGTCGTAAGGTATTTCTTCCTTCCCGAAGCGTTTTCTTACGCTTATTATCGGGACGATTTTTCCTCTGAGGTTTATGATGCCTTTAATGTAGTCGGGTATCCTCGGAACAATCGTAATTGTTTCGATGCTGATTATTTCGTTGATATATTTGATTTCTATTCCGTAAACGGTTTCGTCTATGCTGAAAAGCAGGACTTCTGCGCCCTCGGAGGGGAAATCCCTGGCAGTAATTTCTTCGCTCATATCAAAATCTTTCCTTTCGGCGTTATTTAATGACGTTAATATTCCGAGATGATGTTTCCTACGTCAAGGATAAGCGTAATGGAGCCGTCGCCGAGTATCGAGCATCCCGCCATGCCGCTTTCCTTTATGTTGAAGTAGTTAAGCATCGACGGGAACGGCTTTACGACTATCTGCTGCTCGCCGATAAGGTCATCGGCGAGGAGACACGCTTTTTTGCCGTCGGATTCAATTTCGACCCGGATAATAATTCCGCTGCAGATATCGGTTGTCGAAGGTTCAAGTCCGTACAGCTCATAGAGACGAATAAGCGGATAACATTCTCCTCTTATCATTATCATTTCTCTGCCGTCGGTGTCGCGCAGAAGCTGATTCGTCTTAACCTTGAAGGATTCCTTGATAACGTTTATCGGTATCGTGAAGATGGATTTTCCGACGGAGATCTCCATTCCGTCCACGATTGAAAGCGTAAGAGGTATCTTTATAATGAACTGAGTTCCCTCTCCCTCCTTGGAATCAACGGAAACGGTGCCTCCCGTTTTTTCGATATTCTTTTTAACGACATCCATTCCGACGCCTCTTCCGGAGTATTCGGTAACCGTATCGTTTGTCGAGAAGCCGGGGAGCATTATCATATTGAAGATTTCCTTGTCGGTATATTCGCTTGCGGGCTTTGTGAGCAAACCGTTTCTTTCCGCCTTTTCGAGAACTTTTTCGGAGTTGATCCCGGCGCCGTCGTCCGCCACGATTATTATTACCTCGCCCGAAGAATTATACGCGGAGAGGGTGATCCTTCCCTTTGCGGGCTTGCCTCTTGCGATTCTGTCTTCAACGTTTTCCTCTATGCCGTGATCCATGGAGTTGCGGACCATATGCATGAGCGGGTCGTTGAGATTATCTATGATAGATTTATCGACCTCCGTTTCTTCGCCCTCGAATACGAGATCGACGTCCTTGTTGAGTTTTACTTTCATGTCTCTTACGATTCTTGTCATCTTGTTGAAAGCTCCCGAAAGGGGAACCATTCGTATAGACATTACCGTTTCCTGAAGCTCGGAATTAAGTTTTCTGAGCTGTCTTGCCGCTTTCTGGAAGTTATCAAGCTTCAGACCCTTGACTTTAAGGTCGGGGCTTGAAGTGACCATTGCCTCGGTGATAACGATCTCGCCGACTATGTCGAGGAGCTGGTCGAGCTTGTTGAGGTTCACGGAGATGAGCGACTGCTTCGAGCCGCCCGTAACCGCAGGGACGGGAGTTTTTTTTGCGGTATCCGCAGGTTTCCCGGCGGGAGAAGCGGGCTTCTCCTCGCTTTTCTTTTCGGGAAGTTCTCCTGTTTTTGCCTCGGAGACTTTTTCTTCTTCGGGTTTATCCGATGCCATGTGAAGTATTTTCGCTTCCTTGACGTTAGCGGTAGATTTTATCATTTCGAGGATGGCGCTGTCATCGGCGGTCTTGCAGTAGATGATAAAGCCGTTCTTGACGATCTCTGCGGAGCTTTGCTGATTTGTTTCTATGTCGGACGGGAAGAAAGCGAGTTCTTCACATTCCTCGCGGATATTGTTTACTACCATGAGCGCGCGGAGATTTTCCATCTTGCAGTCATCCGCGAAATCGACTCTTATCTTTGTGAGAGCGTATTCGGGGACTTCCTTTTCTCCCGAACCCGCCGCAGCTGTTATCTCATATGATTTGACGTTTGGAGAAGCGGAGATCATATCGGCGATCTCGCGGACGCTTATATCGGGAAGAGGACGGAAATGAACAGTGAATCCGTTTTCGATGATATACGCCGCTGTGTCGGGATTGTCCTCGATATCCTCGGGTTCGCAGGTAATCGCGGAGCATTCGCTTTTAATATTGTTCACGACAAGCAGCGCGCGGAGATTTTCCATACGGCAGTCATCCTCGAAATAGATCCTGACGCTTGTCATGCTGTCTCCTCCGTTAGTGGAGACGGTTATCATCTTTGCGGGATCGTTACTGTTCTTTGCGGCGGCCGGACTGTCTGCGGGGGCGTCCTTTTCCGCGGGAGCCGTTTCTCCGCCCTTCAGAACATTTGCGAAAGCTTCGATCTTGTTCATGTGCTCCGAGAAATCGGTAGCGTCGTAGTCATCCTGCTGAAGAAGATCGATTTCGGCTTTGAGCAGATCCGACGCGGTGAATACCAGATCGAACAGAGTTTTTTTGTCCTTTATTTCGGGATTGTCTTCTCTGATTATGAAGAACATATCCTCAATAGTATGAGCAAGGTGCGACATATTTTCAAGTCCCATCATCGCCGAAGAACCCTTGATCGTGTGCATTATGCGGAAGATCTCGTTTATATCTTCTTCGCCGAAGGTGCTTTCGTTTTCGGTTTTCATCAGGATCTGATCGAGCTGTTCAAGTAGGGACGTGGTTTCAAATATATACATATCAACCATGTTTTCCATGCCCGCTTCAAATTTAGCCATAGCTTCCATTCCTTTCCTTTATCGGTCAAAGAAAGTGTCTGACCGATAATCTGCTAATAGAACATTATACTACATTTTATTATATCACATTTAAAAATTTTCTTCAAGTAAATTTTGACAACATTTTTTTCTCGATACTTATAAATATTCAAGCTGTTTTTCGTTAATTTTATACAAAA